>JAZNZM010000158.1:0-12145 GCA_045594965.1 Oscillospiraceae bacterium
CCCGCCTGGGCAAGGCTTTGAAGCTCCCTTGCCCAGAAAATGATGTTTTCGCTGTACATAAATATATCCTCCTTAGTGGAGAGAATTCTAGCCAAACAGCAGCACCGCTGCCATAACAAGTGAGCATATTATCAGTATTGAGCCAACAATATAATCAATTACTCCCGGAGCGCCTGATGACTCTGTACGATGATATCTGAAGCTCCATGTCACGCTGTCCCACTTAGTCCAGACATTGAAGAGATTGCGCCCCAAAAAACGGATTTCGGTTACGACATCAGGACAGAAGATATGCAGCAAACCTAAAGCGAGAATAAGCACTGTAAATACCCAGCCAAATACCGAACCGAGCCAATCGTCCTGCTTGTCATTTGTATTCTCCACTTTTTCTTCCATTTCCTTTTCCATTTCAGAAGTTGGGCGGAGATTGGCAACATCCTGCCGACATACTGCCACGGAGCATTCCTGACACTTAAGGGAAGCTTCATCGGCCGCAGCAGCATTCAAATCCAAATGAGGAAACAGGACGGCTCCGAAAAAGATAAAAGCCGCAAAGAGCAGGCAGCCCAGTCTATATGCAGTTGATTTCACTCCTGACATCCATCAACCCTCACAATCCCTGCATTTGAAAAAGAGGAAGCACAAGCTTCCTCTCTTATTATAATTCATTTTTATTCTTAAGGCAATAATCAGTCAAGATTCTTCATGCTGAAGCCCTTGCTCTCCTTATATGCGCGCTTGAGGAAAAACCATTCCCCAAGGAAGGCAAAGAGAAGACCCAAGCCTATGTTGGAAAGGGTTATGCGCAGATATTCGGCATCTTCTATAAGAAGGCCAAGTATAAGATAAAAAATATCTCCCATAGCCACACCGGGGATTTCTCCGGCACCTATCATCTGGGCAAGAGTGATGTAGTCCGCAGCGAATGTACCCACAACTACTCCAACAATTGCAGCCAAGGCAAGAATAACTATCTTGCCCTTGCCGTTTTTTCCTCCCAGAAGTCTGTAGCCCTTTTCGGCAAGCCATCCGATGACAATGCCGATTATGGAGGCCATATATCCGAACCAGAGAACTATCGCCCAGGGAATTGCGCCAATAAGACCGCCAAGCAGCGCTCCTATAAGGCCGCCAAGATAGGAGCCTTTTCTCTCTTCCTTTTCGGCCTGAGCCTCACTGTCGGCCTCGGCAACTATTTTTTCAGCACAGCCTGGATGAACATTATAGGCAATGCCATTTATAAGCTTCCAATTATCCGATGTAAGCTCCATGCAGCACTTAGTGCAGTAATCAGCAGGGCTTGCACCGTATTCTGCCAAAAGAGGCATAAAGAAATCCACAAAAGCAGCCAGCTTTTTCATGGTGCCGGGATTGTCGTGGAATATGACTTCAACGGCATCAAAGCCAAACTCCAGCTTCTGTACCCGGAATTCTTTCATAAGATTACGCTCATTCATCAGATTCATCAGCTGCTGTTTCTGCACAGCATCTGCAAATCGGGTTGTAATAACAATTGCTTTATAGCCAGAGCCTTCAAATATAGTCGCGGCATAATCACGGAGTCTGCCATAAGCCAGACCGGAAGAAATCCTCAATCCGTTCTCCTCAGCATACTTTTTAAGTCCTGATCCTATCATAATTTCAATGCCTCCTTTCTATTTTTCGGCAATGAAATTATATCATATCAACGTTCTTAATTCAACGATTTAGTTTGTTAATAACTGGGAAATATACTTGTAACAATTAAAAGCTGTTGAGCTTATCAATCGCTGTTTGATCAATTAATTGAGAGCTTTACTCATTTATCTACACTATGCGGAAAGGGTTCTCCTCTCCCATGCTGTCAAGAACAAATGCCTTAATGCAGTTTTCCACCATGTCCCTGACGGAGCAGCGGGTATAAAAGGCAATATGCGGCGAGATAATTGTATTGGGCATATTCTTCAGCGTACCCAAGTAGGGATTATCAAGCACCGCGCTTTTCCTGTTATAGTAATACAGCTCATGCTCTCCCTCAATAACATCCAAGGCGCAGCCGGCAATCCTTCCGCTCCTGAGCGATTCGACAAGAGCCTCTGTATCTATCAGGGCACCGCGGGCAGTATTGACAATAAAAGTGCCTTTGGGCATAAGGGCAAGAGTATCCCGATTGATAATATGTCTTGTACTCTCTCTGAGGGGCACATGGAGCGTAATAATGTCGCAATACGAGAACAGGTCATTCTGCTCCATCATCCTCACTCCATCGTAAGTGATCATTTTGGTATCGCAGGCGCATATCTCGCAGTCAAAGCCGCGAAGAATCTCTGCCACACGCAGGCCTATTGAGCCCATACCCACAATACCAACCTTTCGCTGGGACAAATTGTGACCGCTGAGTCCCTTAAGGGTGAAGTCGTTTATCGCGCTGCGCTCAATCACTCTCTTCATGTTTCTGATTGCCATAAGCATCAGCATCACAGTGTATTCCGCCACAGCATCGGGACTGTATGCAGAGTTGGACACCCTGATTCCAATTTCCCTGGCATGAGCACAGTCAATGTGGTCATAGCCCACAGTTCTCGTGCCAATCATTCTCACCCCCATTCTCCTAAGCTCGTCCAATACAGGAGCGTCCACCGGTGATGTAAGGACAGACACATAATCAGCGCCTTCTGCAAGCCCAACATTATTTATGCTCAGAGTTTCCTTTGTGCAGCGCACATCAATGCCCAATTCATCAGAAAGGGCAGCAAAAACCTCCATTTCATCATACGGACGGCATCCAAATGAAAAAATCTTCATATTATATTAACCTTTCATGTGTATATACATATATTATTTAACCCTAATAATACGAAAAACCACAGAAATTTAATTAAAAAAATAACTTTTCAAAATGCTATTTACAAAAAAGCTACAAACTTTTATAATATAGTCACAAGATAAACAGAGTCCTTTTCCAAGGCTCTGTCATGAATAACATTTTGAAAGGAATACTATTATGGGATTTTTGACCGGAAAAACCGTACTTATCACAGGCGCGGGCCGCGCCACTCTCGCTGACGGAAGCTGCGGCTCCATCGGTTACGGCATCGCCACCGCTTACGCCAAGGAAGGCGCAAACATTGTTATCACCGGCCGCAATGTAAAGAAGCTCGAAGCCGCCAAGGAAGAGCTGGAACGTCTTTACGGTGTTAAGGTCCTTCCCATTCAGGCAGATGTATCTGCCGAGGCCGACAATGAAGCCATCGTCAAGGCCGCGGTTGAAAAGGCTGTTGCAGAGTTTGGCGGTATCGATGTTCTTATCAACAATGCACAGGCTTCCGCCTCAGGTGTCACTCTTGCCGATCACAGCACCGAACAGTTCAATCTTGCCCTTTATTCCGGACTTTATGCAGCTTTCTATTACATGAAGGCCTGCTATCCCTACCTGAAGGAAGCAAGAGGCAGTGTCATCAACTTTGCCTCCGGCGCAGGTCTCTTCGGAAACTTCGGACAGTGCGCCTATGCAGCCGCCAAGGAAGGCATCCGCGGTCTCAGCCGTGTTGCAGCCACCGAGTGGGGTCCCGACGGCATCAATGTAAACGTTATCTGCCCTCTGGCATGGACCGCTCAGCTTGAAAACTGGGCCAACGCCTATCCCGAAGCCTTCAAAGCCAATGTAAAGATGCCTCCCATGGGGCACTACGGCAATGTGGAGACAGAGATTGGCCGCGTCTGCGTACAGCTGGCTCACCCCGACTTCAAGTATCTCACCGGTGAAACCCTCACTTTGGAAGGCGGCATGGGTCTGCGTCCCTGAGATAAATACAAAAATTTTCAGAAAGGAGCCAATACGGCTCCTTTCTTCTTTTCTATTTCGATTTATTGTGCTATAATATCTTAATTCTTTTGAGGAGGACGCACACAGATGATATATAATTATGATCCAATGTATACTGTGGAGTGTTTCGAGAAGCTCGTAAACACCCCCTCACCCGTCAGCTATTACAGGGATATGAATCCTGTAATCGAAAGCATCGCCGCTTCCCTCGGCTGCGGAGTCAGCTACGACAACAAATCCACCGTATATATTACCCTTGACGGTGATGATAACAGCAAAACCGTTCTTATCGGAGCCCATCTGGACACCATTGGCATGGTTGTTCGCCGCATAGATTCCGATGGTATGATAAGAGTGCGCCAGCTGGGCGGCGTAAATTTCCACTCCCTTGAGGGCGAGACTGTTCATGTACATACAAGAGACGGCAGGAGCTATTCAGGTCTCTGCACTGTTTCCTCCCACTCTGTCCATGTCTTCGACGATGCGAGAAGCATGGATCGAAGCGAGGAAAACATGATGATAATTCTCGACGAGGATGTGCACAGCAAAGAGGACGTTGTTGCGCTTGGCATCCGCCACGGCGATATCATATCCACCGAGCCCCGTTTCCGGATGACCGAAAAGGGCTATATCAAGAGCCGCTTTATTGATGACAAGGCTGCCGTTGCAATATGCTTCAATGCGATAAAATATCTCAAAGACAATGGCATGAAACCAGCATACCGCACTGTTTTTGCTTTCCCCTACGCTGAGGAAATCGGACTTGGCGGAACTTACATCCCCGAAGGTGTCAGCGAGTTTGTGGCAGTGGATATAGGACTCATAGGCCCTGACCTTGACGGAAACGAGCGCGCTGTAAGCATCTGTGCCAAGGATAAGAGTACCCCTTATCACTATGGCCTGACCACAAAGCTCATAGAACTTGCCCAATCCAAGGGCATCAATCATGCTGTTGATATTTTTTATCGCTATGGAACCGATGCCAACGGCGCTCTCAAGGCCGGAAATAATCTGAAGGCCGCTGCCTTCGGCATGGCTGTATACTGCAGCCATGGTATGGAACGTACACACATCGAGGGTCTCAATGCCACTTTGGATCTGCTGCTTGCATATTTGCTCAGCAAGTAACATATGGAAAACCAAAAATGCGCTGATAAGTTATGTATACTTATCAGCGCATTTTCTATAGCCTTATATGTTTGTTATTTACAGAAATTTTCTATGTAATTGTTCAGAGCCTCTTTAATAACTCTCACAGCACCTTCTCGACCTTCTATGTCTCCTGCCATGGTTTCCTTACCTTCAAGAGCCTTATAGACGGTGAAGAAATGAGCCATTTCATCGAAGGTGTGAGCCGGCAGCTCCATAATGTCCTTGATCTCGTTATATACTGGATCTGCAAAGGGTATGCAGATTATCTTTTCGTCTCTCTTGCCTCCGTCCAGCATTGAAATAAAGCCAATGGGGTAGCAGCGAACAAGAGTGAGCGGCTCCAGCACCTCGGAGCAGATAACAAGAACATCAAGCGGATCCCCGTCATCGCCATAGGAACGGGGAATGAAGCCGTAGTTGGCAGGATAATGGGTGGATGTGTACAAAACACGGTCGAGAATAATCAGACCGGTTTCCTTATCCAGCTCATACTTTTTCTTGCTTCCCTTGCTTATCTCCACTACAGCAATAAAATCCTCGGGGGTTATGCGCTTTGGGTCTATATCATGCCATATATTCATGGTCTCTGCCTCTCTTCCATACTTTTTTCTCTATTATAGCCTTCACCGGGGCAAAAATCAATTGTCTTATAGGAAAACTTATTAGCTATGAAAAAGAATCTATATAGCAAATTGCTCAAAAAAGTGTTGCCATTTCTGTGCAATGAGTTTATAATATCAGCTTGTGCAAACAAATCTTAACAACATATAAAGAGAGAGAACATAAGTATAATGAAAGTTTTTCGTCCTGCGCTGATTAACAGCCTCAAGAGCTATTCCAGGGAGCAGCTCGTTAAGGATCTTATTGCCGGTGTCATCGTCTCCATCATCGCTCTTCCCCTTTCCATCGCATTGGCTATTGCCTCCGGTGTAGGCCCCGCCGTTGGCCTCTACACTGCTATTGTAGCCGGCTTTGTCTGTGCCATTCTGGGCGGCAGCACTGTTCAGATAAGCGGCCCTACCGCAGCTTTCGCCACCATAGTTGCCGGTATCGTGGCAACAAAAGGTATTGAAGGGCTGGCCATTGCAACGCTGATGGCCGGTATTATGCTCATACTCATGGGTGTACTAAAGCTTGGTGCCCTCATCAAGTTTATTCCGTATACCATAACCACAGGTTTTACCAGCGGCATCGCCGTCACCATTCTTATCGGTCAGCTGAAGGATTTCTTTGGTCTCACCTTTGAGCATTCCCCTGTGGAAACTCTGGAAAAGCTCGTAGAAGTCGCCAAAAGCTTCCACACCGTAAACCTCTGGGCGGTTCTTGTAGGTGTTATCGCCCTTGCCATTCTTATTGGCCTTCCCAAGCTTTTGCCCAGAGTTCCGCCTTCTCTTGTTGCCGTAGTGATATGCGCTCTTGTGGTTGGCATTTTCAAGCTGCCGGTAAACACCATAGGAACCCTTTATCCCGACATTTCTTCCGCAGCTCCCTCCCTGCAGCTGCCCGGCGGCATTAGCTTATCCACAATTACGGAGCTTTTGCCCGACGCCTTCACCATTGCAGTTCTCGCTGCCGTTGAATCTCTGCTGAGCTGCGTTGTTGCCGACGGTATGGTAGGCACCCGTCACAACTCCAACACCGAGCTTATCGCTCAGGGTCTCGGCAATATGGGTTCCGCTCTTTTCGGAGGCATTCCTGCAACCGGAGCCATCGCCCGTACCGCAGCCAATGTGAAAAACGGAGGCCGCAGTCCCATTTCCGGCATGGTGCACTCCATTATGCTTCTTGCTATGCTGGTTATTCTGATGCCCTATGCCAAACTCATCCCCATGCCAGCAATTGCAGCAATTCTTTTCGTAACTGCATATAATATGAGCGAGTGGCGCGAGTTTGTCGGCATAATCAAGGCCGCTCCCCACACCGACTATCTGGTGCTTATTGCGACCTTCCTGCTCACAGTTATTTTCGACCTTGTTGTTGCCATTGTTGCCGGACTTATAATCGCCCTTGTGCTCTTCATGAAGAAAATGAGCGATGAAACCGATGTGCGCGGCTGGAAGGTTGTCAATGATGAGAGCGATACTGACGCAATCCGTCTCAAAAATGTTCCCAAAGACACTATGGTCTATGAGATCACCGGCCCCATTTTCTTTGGTGCCGCCGACAAGGTTGCCCGTGTAATAAGCCAGAGTCACACCAGGGTGGTCATTCTCCGCATGCGCTCCGTTCCAGTTATCGACGCCACCGGTATCCACTCTTTCGAGGCCCTTATCAAGACCTGCCACAAGCGCGGAATTACTCTTATTTTCAGCCATGTTAACCATAAACCCATGAAGTTCTTCCATAAAGCCGGCATCTATCAGAAGGTTGGCAAGGAAAACTTCTGCGACAATATAGATCAGGCACTTAACCGTGCAAGAGAAATAGTCGAAAACGGATAAAAAAATAGAGAGAGCCTCACGGCTCTCTCTATTTTTACTTATTAGGTATACCATTTTCGCAAGGCATTGTAATCTGGCACTTTCCACAGCCATAGCGCGGTTGGAACAGTTCCTTTGTGCGGTTAATGAAATCCGAGCATAGAGCATTGTTCTTCTCACGCTCACCTATAGCTTTAACCGGACAGCGGCGTGCACACTCTCCGCAGAAGGTGCAGTACTCGTAAGGACTGTTGTACTTCCGGGGTGTGGGTTCCAGCGGAGCGTCTGTAATAATACTGCCAAACCGGCCGCATACACCCTTTTCAGTTATCAGATGCTTGGCAAGGCCAAAGGTGCCGAGCCCTGCCGCGTATGCAGCGTGGCGCTCAGACCAACTGCTTGCAAACAGAGGGCCTCCGCCATCTGCTCTCTCGCCATCCCTGCTCACTGCAAAATCCGGACTCACAGCCGGAACTACTGCCTTATAGCCCCCTTTTTCGAGAGCGGAAACAAGCTCATCACAGACTTTCAGCAAAAACTCCTGTCCCTCTATTCTGGCATGAAGCCATTCGTCTGCAGGATATGGTGTACCGGGTCTGTCGCATATCTTTATTTCCTCGGTGTAAGGCAGAAAAAACGAAATCACACTCTTTGCCCCCGGAAGCCACTCCTCCGGCAGTCTAAGCATATCGCCGTATGCAGCTTTATTTCCCTTAAGCTCCATAAAAATGGGGTCATCAGCTCCTGCGCAGCCCACAAGAGGAACATCGAAAAAATGAAGCCCTGACAGTTCAGGTCTCAGCGCCTTCCCGGGAGAAAGTCTGTTGCTGTGGCTTTCAAGCACAAAGCGTTCAAGAATCAAGGAAATGCCCTCTAATGTCATGGTATTCTCCTTTTTTGTTTTCTTTCACTATATCAGCACCTATTACATTTGACAATACCTTAGCAAGATTATATACTCATTAGGTATACCTACAAAAATAAACAAAGAGGTTTGGCATGAAAGTATTAAGCGTTTTTCTCAAGATTATTGGAATTTTTGTTATTGTTGCAGGAACCATTATCTGTGCCGCCATTGCTATTTCAGCTGATATGGTCGAAGCATACCTTGTTATGTCTATAGCTGAAGCCTGCGTTATTATTGTTGGACTGACTATTTTGGGGCTTGGTTCAGCCTGCAACCGAATCAGCTCCCTGGAGCGTCGCGTGGCGCAGCTTGAGCGCAGAGGCACTGTCGTTTCCCAGACTGCTGTACCCTCTGCCTCCGCACATCCCGCATCTGTTTCCACCGCACCGCTTATTGAAAAGCCCGCGACCTCAGTTCCCCTCTCTCCTGCTCCCACCGTTACTCCCCATGGAATGCCCCGGGAAATGGCTCCCGATACCAGTAATTATACTCCCGCTCCTCAAAAGAGGAAGACAAGGGTATGGATCCCCATTGTAATAGTGGCAGCTGTAATCCTCATCGCCGCCTGCGTTCTCATATTCCTGTTCCTTGGTTCCATCGCCGAGCCTGAGGAGCCTGAAGTTCTGGGTGTGGAAGACGCTTATATGCAGCTTCTTGAGCATTCCGCCAATGGAGAGTATCTTGAGGCCTGGCGCCTTGGCGTCAATTACCCCGAGCTGAATGAATATGAAGACGCTCAGTCATATCTCGACTACTGCGCCGGTATGCGCGCTTTTGAAGCAGGCGGTATTGGTGAGGCATACAATATTCTCAGAACCGTACCCCATATTCTTGACGCGCAGTATGCACTGGATCTTATTGACGAAAAAATCGGTTTCCTTAATGGCTGCTATGTTGCCGACAACGGTATGGGTGCATATCTTCATCTGGTCATCCGTGACGGTCTGGTTGCCAGCAAGATCATTGGCTATTTCGATGAAAACCAGAGCTTTGACTACACCGATGAGGATTTCTACAAGGAAATTGTCCTCTCCAATTACAATGACGGCACCCAGTTTATCGCCATCGGTAACTACAGTTCCCTGGGTGAGGAGATCACTGTTAATTACGTTATCAACAGCTTTGATGACACCAGTGATATTATGGTCTTAGCCTATGAGGGAAATGAGTTTACCGACTTCAACGGTATGTATACCAGAACCGGAGATGTAAATGCATGGGAGCCTGATGACGGATATGAGGATCTTTCCATTGGCGACAGTCTTGTCACCGACTTTTTCACAATGAGTTTCGATGATTATGTTGTTGCCGCAGATGTGAAGCACTCTGTCACCACCGGCTATGTCACACGCATAACCGGACCCGAACCTCAGCCAGGTCAGAAATATATCTGTCTCACAGGCACTATTCAGAACACCTCCACCGCTCCCCTGCCCGTTTATGATTTCTTCCTTGGAAACTTCGAGCTGGATGGCTATAATTACGAGGTGGACGCAAACGACATAGACATTCTTGACGGCGAGGGTCAGACTGAGAGCGAGATAGCGCCTCTCATCACATATAACTATCGCCTCTATGTGGCTATTCCCGATGCGCTTGCAGACAGCTACGCATCCTGCCGCTTCACCTTCGGCTTCTTCGACGGCTTTGAAAATCAGGAGCTTGCCTATATCCGCAGCTTTGAAGACGATCCCATCTCCCTCTGCCCCTATCGCTACGGTGTGGTTCTCAAATAAACAGATAAACATCAAAAAACCGGTGTCTTTTTATGGGGCACCGGTTCTTTTATGAAAATGGCAAAATCAATCTTAGTCCTTTATGTAAGTATATTCAGTAAACAGCACATTGAAAATCACCTGAAAATACATCTATGCAAATAAATACAGGTTTGTTGCTTTTGTCGAAAACGCTATCACATTAGCGCGATAAAGAAGCGAAAACAACAAAATTTAAAAGAATTGTTAATTTTCTCTTAACAAACTACTCCTTAAGTAGTAAAATACTAAAAATTATATTTTATTTCATTTGTTACCATACAGAGAGGTGGGGCCAATGGAGTTCACAAAACAGGATATTCTTTCAAAGCTGCTGGAAGTTTATTCTCACCATTACAACATTGATGCCGACGGAGCAGAGTTTGGTGCCGGACACTATCCTGCAACTGCAACTTATTTCCTGAGGGATGAGAACTACCTTCTTACCAAAAAGCATGTTCTTAATGCAGTGGAGAACTATGATTATATGTATTTTCTCCCGATCAACAGCCTTGATGCTACATCCCTGCAAGTAGAGATCGATTTTGCTCTTTCCGAGGGCATGAAGCGCATCAAGCCCCACAAGGAGCATATGTCAAGCTTCATTTCCCTTATATTAATTGCAGACTGCATAAGCGATGAGGCTAAAAAGCTTATCAAGCGTACAAACAGGCGCAAGTATTTCCGACTGGCACTCCACGGCTGGATGGAGTTTCATATAGCAGCAATAGAAACCAGTACAAAAACCGTCCTTTCCAATCCGGCCGGAAGGGACAAACGAAAAACACTGGAGCAAAATTTTGCTCCGAAAAAAAAGCTCCTATGAGCCCATCGTGCCCAAAGCACACCCTGCAGCAATACGGTCATTAAGACCGGCATTGACTGTGGATGGCTTTCGAGCCCTTGAGCCCCCAGGAAAAAAGAAGGGAGAGTATCAAATGAACAGTCTTGTACTTCTTCTTATCTGTGTTGCAGTTCTCGTCATCGGCTATATTTTCTATGGTCGCTGGCTCTGCAAAAAGTGGGGCGTTGGTGAAAACAATGAAGCCACACCCGCACACACCATGGAAGACGGTATCGACTACGTACCCGCAAAGGCCCCTGTTCTCATGGGTCATCACTTCTCATCCATTGCCGGCGCCGGTCCCATCACCGGCCCCATCAGCGCAGCAGCAGCCGGTTTCGGCTGGGGCGCCTGCGTTCTTTGGATAGTCATCGGCGGCATCTTCTTCGGCGGCGTCCATGACTTTGGTGCACTGTTTGCTTCCGTCCGTCACGGCGGTAAGTCCATCGGCGAGATTATCTCTGCAAATATGTCCAGACGGGCAAAGCGCCTTTTCATCATCTTTGCTTATCTGACCCTGATACTGGTCGTGGCCGCCTTCGCATCCATCGTTGCCGGTACCTTCGGCGCTAGCTATGACGCCAACGGCGTTCTCGATAAGGTTGCTTCCACTGCAAACGCACGTGTTGCAATGGTTTCCCTGCTCTTCATCGTTATCGCTGTTATTTTCGGCTTCTGCGTCTATCGCCGCAATGTTCCTATGGGCGTTGCTTCTGTCGTTGGTGTTGTTGCTATCGTTGCAATCATTGCCATTGGCATGAACTTCCACCCCATTTATCTCTCTACCAATGCCTGGATGTATATCGTTGGTCTCTATATCATCGTTGCATCCGTTGCTCCCGTGTGGATTCTGCTTCAGCCCCGCGACTATCTGAGCTCCTTCCTGCTCTATGCAATGCTCGCTCTGGCATTTGTCGCAGTGGTCATCGCTCATCCCTCCATGAACAGCCTGCCTGTACTTGAGGTTGAGAATAATCCCACTCCCGTGTTCCCCGTCCTCTTCACCACCATTGCCTGCGGTGCTATTTCCGGATTCCATTCTCTGGTCTCCTCCGGCACCACCTCCAAGCAGCTGGATAAGGAAAAGGATGCCAAGCCCATCGCCTATGGCGGTATGCTTCTGGAGTGCGTTCTCGCAGTTCTGACCCTCTGCGCTGTTGCATACGCATATAAGTGGAATGCTGACAACCCCGACCTTGCTCTCAAGGGCGCAACTGCCATCTTCGGCGGCGGTATTGCCGGCATGATCGATCCTTCACGCGG
>JAZNZM010000159.1:0-14885 GCA_045594965.1 Oscillospiraceae bacterium
CGACGAGCCCAAGGTTCTTGCTCTGGGTGCTTACGGCGGCGGCATGGACTTCTACGGCCTCAAGGGCGCTGTGGAAGAGATTCTGGAAACCCTCCGCATCAAGGGCGCACACTTCGTCCCCCGCAAGGAGAACCCCTCCTATCACCCCCGCCGCTGCGCCGAAGTTTATGTTGGCGAAAAGCGCATAGGTGTTCTGGGTCAGATTCACCCCGCAGTTGCCGCAAATTACGGTGTGGACGCAGAGCTTTACTGCACCGAGCTTATGTTCGATGCTCTTTACGAGTGTCAGGGCGAAACTCCCGTATATGTTCCCCTGCCCCGCTTCCCCGCCACCACCCGTGACCTCAGCGTTGTCTGTGACGAAGAAAAGACCGTTGGACAGCTTTCCGATACCATTCTCGCCTCCGGCGGCAAGTATCTTAAGGGCTGCAGCTATGTGGACATCTACCGCGGCGGCTCCGTGCCCCAGGGCAAGAAGAGCGTTACCTTCGCTCTCACTCTCCGCGCCGATGATGAGACCCTCACTGCCGAACACGCAGACGAGACCATGAAGAGCATTCTGTCCGCACTGGAAAAGGAACAGGGCGCAATCATTCGATAAATACACAATAAAAGGGCGTGTTTCAAAACACGCCCTTTTTTCCAAGGAGGATATAATATATGGGACACATCCCCTCTGCCCTGACTGCCGATATTGAAGTCCTCTCCTTCGAGGACGCGTTGAGAGAGGCTTTGGAGCCCTCTGATGAATACGACGTTTCCAAATGGCTCTATGTGCCGAATCACTACTCCGAGTACCGTTATATACTTGGCACAAGGGGTAAAAAGCCCCTTATCTGCGTGGGCATAAACCCCTCCACCGCTGCCCCCGGCGACCTTGACAACACCCTCAAAAGCGTGGAGCGTGTGGCCCTGCACAATGGCTACGACAGCTTCATTATGTTCAATGTGTATGCCCAGAGAGCCACGGATCCTGATGATATGGAAAAAAACCTCAACCCCGATTTGCATGAGGAAAACATGCGCGCTTTTGACTATGCTTTGTCTCTGGATACCGAAAGCAGCCCCGCCGTATGGGCCGCATGGGGAACCATCATCGAAAAGCGCAGCTACCTTCCCGACTGCGTCCGTGACATGATAGCTCTTGGCGAAAAGTACGGCGCACGCTGGTACTCCGCAGGCAAGCGCAGCAAGAAAGGTCATCCTCACCATCCACTTTATCTGCGTAAGGACAGTATGCTTCAAGACTTTGATGTGGAAGACTATCTGCAGAAGCTCTGAGGGCTTTTATGGAAAAGATTGTAATTTGTCGAATAATTATGATTTTGTTTTACATAACATTTTTTCATTGACTTTCTTGCTCAAATTCTGTTAATTACCTAAATAAATACTTTACATGAATCAAAAATTTGCTATAATAAATCTGAACTGAATTTGACCGAGATCATGTCTGCCTGAATATTATGAGAAGGAGGAATAAACATGGAAGACATCACCAGGAAATTCACTGCTATTGACAACAAGACCGAGATAAAAGAGATACTGGCATCCGTTTATAACTCCCTTCTTGTCAAAGGCTACAATCCCATCAACCAGCTTGTGGGTTATATTCTCTCCGAGGATCCCACCTACATTACCAACTACAACAAGGCCCGCGCCCTCATCACCCGTATTGACCGTGATGAGCTGCTGCAGGAGCTGCTGCTCAGCTATCTGGGCAAATAAAGCAATAATATTAAAAGGACGGTGCGTCATGCACCGTCCTTTTTAAAGACTGTCGAAAAAACCATGCTGCGCAGAAAAGATATAGAGCAGCGGGGGATTATTAAGGGGGGAAAGGCCCCTCTTAATGATTAAAATCATAAGTTTTTTGAACTTTTTGAGGTTCAAAAAACTGGTTTCAGCATGTCAAAAAGACTTTTTTGACATGCTGTAAAAGGACGGTGCGTCATGCACCGTCCTTTTAATATTATTCTAATTGTTTATTTGTTTTGACTCAGTTTTTTTATGTCCTCGGTCCTTCCCAGCACAACCAGATGCTCGTCGCCGCTTATTACATAGTCAGCAGAGGGCATGGGGTCCACAGTTCCGCCTTTTTTTACGGCAAGAACATTGAGCTTATAGCTGACGCGCAGATTAAGCTCCTTGAAGCTCTTGCCCAGCCACTTGGAGTAAGGAAGTATCTCATAGATAAAGTAGTCTTCGGTAAGGGGTATGCAGTCAAAGATATTATCGCTGCTCTCACTGATTGCAAGGGTGCGGGCTGTGTCCCGGTCGGGATAGATCACCGCGTCTGCTCCGTTGCGGAGAAGAAACTTTGTATGAATATCGTTTGAGGCCTTGCTGATGACCTTTTTGGCGCCAAGCTCTTTAAGAAGGCTTGTCACCTGCAGGCTGTCCTGAAAGCTGTCACCTATACACACAAAGCAGCAGTCAAAGTTGGCTATGCCGAAGGAGCGGAGAACATCCTCATCGCTGCAGTCTCCAACCTTGGCGCTTATGGAATATCTGAGAGCGTCCTCAAGTCTGGATTCTTTAATATCCGCGATCATTATCTCACCGCCCTGCTCATAAAGCTCGCGGCAAAGGTGAGTTCCGAAGGAATTCAGACCGATTACCAGAAAAGATTTCATTTCTATTGGCTCCTTTCAGCCTATAGTTATTTTTTCAACCGGGTACTGCACCCGCGGCAAAGCCCGTTTTTCCAAAAGGGCAACAGCAAATGACACGCTTCCAAGTCGCCCGAGGAACATCAGCGCCATCATAAAATAGAGCGACAGCGGACATAGCTCGCGGATAAGACCGGTACTTATTCCCGCTGTACCTATACCGGATACAACCTCAAAAACCACCCTTGAAAGTTCAAGCTCCGGCTGGAGGGCACAGATGAAAAAGCAGCCCGCAAATATCAGAGCCATGTTGCAGCTCACAATGGCAAGTGCCTTGTTTACCGAATCGTCTTCGATCCTCCGTCCGAAAATATTGGCGCAGCGTTCATGCCGTATGCCGCAAAAGGCATGGATCAATATTACCACGAAGGTTGTTGTTTTAACACCGCCGGAGGTTGAACCCGGAGATCCGCCAATAAACATAAGGAGTATAAGAAGCATTCTGCCTCCGCCGGTCAGGGAGGCTGCATCGCTTGTGACAAAACCTGCATTTCTGCTTGTGACAGAGGCAAAAAGAGCCGTGAGAAGTTTTTCTCCTCCGCTCATGCCTGCCTGAACTCCGTCTCGCTCAAAAATCATAAAGAGCACCGCGCCGCCCACAATAAGAAGAGCGCTGGCTGTCAGCACAAGCTTTGTCTGGAGGCTGTATTTTTTGAAGCTGAAGCCCTTCCTGTAAATATCCGCAAGTACAAGAAAGCCCAGACCGCCTAAAATTATCAGGGCCATCAATATTATGTTAACAAACCAGTCCCCTGCAAAGCGGCTCATACTGCCACAGCTGCCATATGCTCCCATCAGGTCAAAGCCGGCATTGCAGAAAGCCGAAGCCGAGTGGAAGAATCCATACCACAGTCCGCGCCCCCAACCATAGATTGGAACAAACCGTATGGAAAGAAGCAGGGCGCCTGCCAGCTCAGCAAAGGCAGTAATCTTGAAGAGCTGCGTTATCAGCCTCATAATTCCGCCCACCTGAGTGGTATTGAGGCTTTCCACCATAACCTCGCGCTGTCTGAGGCCAACACGGCGGCGCATTAGCATAAAGAACAGGGTGGCAATGGTCATTACACCCAGACCTCCTATCTGGAAAAGGACAAACAGCACCGCATGTCCGAAATCCGACCAGTAATCGGCTGTGCTCACAAGTGTAAAGCCTGTTACAGTGGAGGCAGATACGGAGGTAAAAAATGCCGTGGTAAACGAAGCCCTCTCCCGTGCGGCAGTTGCCACGGGAAGGCTCAAAAGCGCCGTTCCAAAGACGATCAGTATCAAAAATCCAAGTGCAATTATCTGTACATGGCTTAATCTGAGCTTCAACTTTTTCATATTATGTCAACCATTATTATTTCTTCCATATCTGCGTAGAAATTAGCACCAGTATGGGATATATCTCAAGTCTGCCTATCAGCATAATAATGCTCAGTATTATTTTGGAGAATACGGAAAATCCACCGAAATTCATAACCGCTCCTACTGCATCCATGCCCGGGCCCACATTATTGATACAGGACACAACTGCGGTGAAGTTGGTCTCCATGGAAAATCCGTCCACTGTTACAAGCATGGTGGCCGCAGCAATAGTAATGAAGTAGAGCAGATAATAACTGCCCACAGCCTCTACGGTTTCCTCCTCAAGGATTTCACCGTCCAGATATATCTTCTTTACTGCTCTGGGGTTAAACGCCTTGTATATGGCGCGTCTTGCACTTTTAAGCAGCACCACAACACGGACGACCTTGCTGCCGCCGCCGGTGCTTCCGGCACAGGCTCCTATGAACATCAGCAGCACGAGAGCCGTCCGGGATATCTGTGGCCACTTATCGAAGTCCACTGTGCAAAATCCGCTGGTGCTTATGATAGACACCACCTGAAAAGCCACATGGCGCAGACTCTCAGCAAAGGACGCAAAATATCCAACTGTGTTCACCATGATAAGCACAATGGCAAGAAATACAATGATAAAGAAGCTTCTTAACTCTTCATCCTTCAATACCTTCCTGAACTGACGCAGAAGCAAAAGGAAGTAGATATTGAAGTTTACGGAAAAGATAAGCATAAACACCGTGGTGACCCACTGCGCATATGGGCTGTAGGAGGCCAAAGAGTCGTTTTTTATGGCAAAACCGCCTGTTCCAGCCGTGCCGAAGGCAATAGTCACAGAGTCGAAAAGGGGCACATCGCCAAGGAGGAGCAACAGTACCTGCATCAGAGTCAGTACAATGTAGATAGCATAGAGAATAGCTGCGCTGCGCTTCATTCTTGGCACGAGCTTGCTTATCTTTATGCCGGGGCTTTCCGCTCTGAGAAGATGCATGCTCTCTCCGCTGTCCTTCCCCGTGAGCGGGCTGAGTGCCATCACGAACACCAGCACACCCATGCCTCCCAGCCAATGGGTGAAGCTGCGCCAATAAAGCATGGATACAGGCAGCGCTTCTATATCGCTGAGAATGGTGGAGCCTGTGGTTGTGAAACCGGAAACCGTCTCAAAAAAACAGTCCACATAGTCAGGGATTGCTCCGCTTATGAAGAAAGGCAGCGCACCCACAAGAGACACCGCTATCCACGCAAGACCTACAGTCACAAGGCCCTCTCTTGCGTGGAAGTGTGTTCTTTTTGGTTTTATCAGTACAAAGGGCAGACTAATCACCAGCACGGCAATGATAACCGCTCCGAAGGCAAACTGAGAAAAAACCTCCCCCTGTGCCAAGGCGATCACCAAGGCCGGAACCATAAAAATCGCTTCAACACTGAGAATCTTGGCAATAATATTTACGATCATCCTGTAATTCATAGCTTAAGCCTCTGAAACAAATATGTCATTCAGATCCAGAATGACCCTGTCTGCGGAGTTTATGACAATCACCGTATCCCCTTCCTCAAGGCTGTCAAAGCCGCCGGGAACTATCGCCGCGCCCATTCTGTTAATACAGGCTATAAGTATATGGGGCTTGAATTTTATATCCTTGAGCATTTTGCCGATATGTGGGCAGGAAGCAGTCACATCAAATTCAAGGGCATCCACCCGTCCGTCCACCAGATGATGAAGAGTGAGAACCGAGCTGTCACCGGTGTTCTGCATGGCGCGGACATAACCCACTATGGCGTCGGCACACAGCTTCTTGGGACTGACAAGGCGGCTTACACCTTTATCCGCCATCAGCGCGCCAAACTCACTTCGGTTTACCTTGGTGATAACCTGAGGCACTCCAACATGGCTGAGATACATGGACAGAATCAGGTTTTCCTCATCAATATTTGTGAGGGTGGCAACAGCGTCCATCTGCTGGGCGTGCTCGCTTTGGAGCACCTCATAGCTGGAACCGTCGGCACAGACAACTTCGGCGTCCGGGTATTTTCTGGCGAACTTATCAGCCTTATCAGGGTCACGCTCCAAAAGCTTCACCCTTGCTCCTGCCTTCAGCAGAAGATAGCTGAGATAATCGGCTATTTTGCTGCCGCCTATTATCATAATTTCCTTGGCCGGCTTTAGCTTAAGTCCGGAAGAGCGGAGTATTTTGACTATCTCCGTAACCGTGGCGCAGATGGAAACCTTGTCGCCGGCCTTGAGACAGAAGCTACCATCGGGAATGATAACCTTTCCCTGACGCTGCACCGCGCACACAAGAGCCTTGCAGCGAAGGCGGCGGTTGAAATCCAGAAGCTGCAGCCCATCCAGAACGCTGTCCGGCTGGGGAATTATCTCCACTATCTCCACACGGCTCTTTGGGAAGCTGTCGCGGCGGAGTACACCGGGGATCTCAAGAAGGGAGAAAATTTCTCTTGCCGCATTCAGCTCCGGATTGACCGTCATGGAAAGACCCAGCTCGTCCTTTATATAATACATCTGCTCTGCATATTCCGGGCTGCGCACACGGGCTATAGTGTTGGCACAGCCAAGCTTTCTTGCGAAAATGCAGCAAAGTATATTCAACTCATCCTGAGCAGTGCAGGCTATCAGCAGATCCGCATGGGCAGCCCCTGCCTCCTTCAGCACATCCAGATTGGCTCCGTTGCCGCAGATGGCCATTACATCAAGACTGTTGCTGACCTCCTCCACAAGGCTTCGGTCGCTGTCAATAACTAATATACTGTGGCCTTCCCGGGTAAGCTGGCGAACTATAGCATAGCCAACCTTTCCCCCGCCTATGAGAATGATCTTCATACAGCAGACCTCCGAATACAATAATACAGGTTAATTTTACACCTTTTTGCATCAGATTACAATCCTTAGTAAACTTATGGCATTGATTTTTCTTAACACCAACAAAAAATATGTGCGACAGGCTGAGAAAGTATTTCACAGCCTGTCGCACATATGTATTTTGACAACAAGTTTTTCCTTGATTCCGCTTTGACAAGGCCTTATGCCATGGCTCTGTAAAGGAAGGTGACTATCTGAGCTCGGGTGCAGGTGGAATTGGGGCCAAAGCTGCTCTCGGAAAGACCGGTGGTCACGCCCTTGTCAACAGCCCACAAAACCGCGTCATAGAAATATGCTTCGCTGCTTACATCCTCAAAGGGATTTGCTGCATTTGCAGCATTCTTACCCTGTGCGCGCCACAGGAAGGTGACTATCTGTCCGCGGGTGCATTTTTCATTTGGGCCAAAGGTGTTTGCGGAAATGCCGGTGGTGATACCGTTATTAACCGCCCATATCACCGCGTCATAGTAATACGCATCGCGTTTTACATCCTCAAAAGGATTCACTCCTCCTGCCGCAGGCTTGCCGGCTGCACGCCACAGGAAGGTGACCACCTGAGCGCGGGTGCAGGGACTTCCGGGACCGAAGGCGGTTTCTGAGAGGCCTGTGGTCACTCCCCTGTCTACAGCCCAGAGTACAGGTTTGAAGAAATAGTCTGAGGTCTTCACATCCTCAAAGGGATTGGCCGTCCACTTAGCGTAAAGAGTGAAATCTCTGTCCACGGCACTTGTGAAATCATAGGCCTGAGTCAGCTCTCTGTCAGTATACCAGCCCGCGAACATATAGTTCTCGCGCCGGAGCTCATCGGGCACCTTCACAGTGTCTCCATAGCTGACAGTCCGCTCTTCCAAATTCACACTGCAGTTTGTTTCAAAACGGATTTTGTACTTATTGGCGAGCCATTTTGCGTAAATGGTTCGACTTTCTTTCAGCGTTCCTGCTTCATAGCTCTCACTAAGGTCAGAGTCAATGTACCAGCCGCCAAAAATATATCCCTCCCTGCTGGGTTCAGGCAAATCAACATCTTCGGTGTAGGTATATGTAATGGGTTCAATAGCATCTCCGCCATTGGTATCAAAGCGGATGGTATAGATCTTTTCTGCAAGCATTCCATAAAGTGTCAGGTTGCCGGTCACAGGAGTATCCGGGTCAAAGGCTCTGGTCAGATTGCTGTCGGTATACCAGCCTACCAGCTCCAGATGTTCGGGCATTCCCGGCAGGCTCGGAAATTTAACTGTATGATTAACCTTTACCTTGGCTTGGTTCCATGAGTTGAAAAGGCCGCCATCATATTGATGGCTGATATGGAAGTCCACCGTATAGGTTTTATCGGGATCATTTGCGTCATCATTATCGCCATTTCCGGAGGCCTGTGTAACGGTGATGTTCTGGCAATAGGTTTCGCATCCTCTGTTATTGGGTTTTACTCCGTAGCTGCCGCGGATATAAACCAGATCGCAGCCGCCGACTTCCCAAAATATGGTATACCTACCCGGAGACGGCAGGCTGAAGCTTTCGTAGCTGGGGCTGTCCGGGTCCTGATAAGAAAATTCCTGCCTGGCCACAGTTGAGTTTGAGGAGTCCACAACATAGTATTTGTATACCATTGTGCCTTCGCTGATGGAAAAGCTGGGGTAAACAGTCTCTCCCGCCGATACGCTTGCTCCGGCATCGGGGAATGTTATGCTTGCAGCGGATACGCTTACAGGCATGGCCGTCATAAGTCCCGCCAGAATACACAAACCAAGAAACAGGCTGAGCAATCTTTTTTTCATCTTTTGTTATTCCTTTCCGGGCAGCGCTGCAACAGCCGCATATGCCCATATACTGAGCCTTATAGTCATAACTGCATGTATGTTAGCACATTGCGAGAGCACCATCAAGTCATTAGCCGGAAACAAACCGGCATCATCGCCCTTTTCTTTGCCGCCTTTTCCATTTGCTCTCTGTCCGGCATTGTAATTTGGATGCAATTTTGTTATTATATATAGTTGAAATAATATGTGACAAAGAAAGGAAATGCCCAAAATGGAGGCTCTTTCCCTTTTCATGATAAACCTGTCCCACTGGGCTCTGCCTTTTCTGGCGGCATGGCTGCTTTGGCGCTGCGTCCGCAGTATGCTCAGCCAGAGATACCGTCCGGAGATCTGGGCGTATATTGAAGGCGGTCATGGCGAAGTGCAGCCAATCTACCACTGGGAGTGCATAATAGGCCGCAGCAAAAGCTGCGATGTGGTTATAGCCTCTCCTGAGATATCCAACACCCACGCCACCCTCGTACGCTCCGGAACAGGCAAATGGAAGCTCTATGATCTCGACTCCAAAAGCGGCAGCTTTGCGGGGGAGGCCACGGATCTTGGCAACGGTGTGGCCGTGCATGACGGAGATATCCTCCGTTTCGGCAATGTATCCATGACCTTCCATGACCTCACCGAAGCACAGCTGGCCGCGGTGGAATCCCAGCGCAATGCCCCGGGACGCATAAGCCCCGCAGTGAGTATGCTTATACTCACGGTTTTTCAGGCTCTGCTGGCTTTGCAGTTCTCCTTTTCGGGAGAGCTTGAGTATATGACGGAAATTCTGCTGGGCTTTGCTGCCCTTTCCGTGATCGGATGGTTTTACTATCTTATTATGCGCGCTTTCGGGCGCATTGGCTTCGAGCTTGAGACTCTGGCCTTTTTCCTCTGCACTCTGGGAATAGCCGTTGTCGCCACTTCCGCACCTCAGGATATGCTTAAGCAGCTTATTCTCCTGCTTGCAGGTTTGGTTTTCTATGTAATCCTCGGCTTTTGGCTCAGGGACATACGCAGGGCAAAAATAATGCGCTGGCCCGTGGCAGCTATGGCCCTTGCCCTGCTTGCCGTGAACCTTGTGGCAGGCGAGACCAGCTACGGTGCTACCAACTGGCTCAGCTTCGGCGGCTTCACCCTGCAGCCCTCCGAGTTCGTAAAGGTGGCCTATATCTACACCGGCACCGCCACTCTGGATAGGCTTTTCCGCGGCAGAAACCTTTTCCTCTTCATCGCATTCTCCGCTATATGCGTGGGTGCGCTGGCCCTCATGGGCGACTTCGGCACGGCACTCATATTTTTCTGCACCTTCCTTGTTATATCCTTCCTGCGAAGCGGCAACTTTGCCACCATCTTCCTTGCTCTGGCAGGTGCAGCTTTGGCCGTAATGCTGGTGCTCACAGTCAAGCCCTATGTGGCGCAGCGTTTCTCCACATGGGGACATATATGGGAGGACCCCTTCGGTGCAGGCTGGCAGCAGACTCAGGGTCTTTCCGCCGCAGCGGAAGGCGGTCTCTTCGGCGTTGGTGCAGGCAAGGGCTGGTGCAAAAACCTCTTTGCTGCCGATACGGATATGATTTTCTGCCTGCTCAGCGAGGAGCTTGGTCTTATCATGACCCTGCTGGCCATGCTGACAATTGTCATAATCGCCTTTTTTGCAGTGAAAAACGCCAGCAGCGGACGCAGCAGCTTCTTTGTCATAGCTGCCTGCGCCTCTGCCAGCATGATGCTGGTGCAGCTGGCTCTCAACTGCTTTGGCTGCGTTGACATCCTGCCCTTCACCGGTGTCACCTTCCCCTTTGTCAGCAAGGGCGGCAGCAGTCTCATAGCCTGCTGGGGTCTTCTGGCCTTTATCAAGGCCTCCGACACACGCATGAACGCAAGCTTCTCCGTGAAGCGCTCCTACAGCCGCAAGTTCGCCCCCGTTGTGGCCCGCTACGAAGCCATGGGACGGGAGAAATCCGCAGAACCCCACAGCCGTCCCGAAGAGGACTATGTGGAATGCAGCGAAGCCGAAGCCAGCTTCGGAGAGTATTTCGAGGAGTATGAAGAGGAGGCTGAGGAAGAATGAAAAAGGTTAAAAACCGGGCATTCTCAGCCCTCATCTTGGCCTTTGCCGTTATTATCGGCATGGGTCTCTATGTCTACCGCTATGCAATGGACGGTGAAAAATGGGCCACCTTCTCTGCGGAAAGCCAGATTGTCACCAATGAAGGAAAGCTTATCTCCGGCACCGTTCTGGACAGAAACGGCATATTGCTTGCCAAAGCAGAAAACAGCGAGCAGAAATACAGCGATGATACTCTCATCAGAAAAGCCACTCTCCACGCTGTGGGCGATTTCCCGGGAAACATAGGCACAGGAGCCCTCAGCGCCTTTTCCGACCAGCTCTCCGGTTATAACCCGGTCACAGGTATCACCGGCGAAGGAGGCACGGTGCAGCTCAGCATAGACGCCGGCATAAACGCCGTGGCCTATGAAGCCATGGCCGGCCGCCCCGGTGCTGTGCTTGTGAGCAACTATGAGACCGGCGAAATAATATGCATGGTCTCCACCCCCTCCTACGATCCTCTTGAGGGCTTTGACGAAAACGACAGCGCCTACTCCGGTGCCTACTTAAACCGCTGCATATCCTCCGCCTTCACCCCCGGCTCCGTGTTCAAGCTGGTGACTGTGGCGGCAGCTTTGGAGCAGTTGGACGGTATTTACACCCGCCGCTTTAACTGCGAGGGCAGGACATATGTGAACGGAGCTGAAATAAACTGCACCGGCACTCACGGGGAGCAGACCATTGAGCAGGCTCTGGCCAACTCCTGCAACTGCGCTTTTGCCGAGCTCAGCCTTGCCCTTGGCGGGGACACACTTTTGAGCTATGCCGAGAGCTTCGGCTTCACAGCTTCCCATTCCCTCAACGGTATTGACACCAAAAAGGGCAGATTCGAAGCCTTCACCTCCGGCAGCGCAGGACTGGCATGGTCCGGCATAGGGCAGGCCACAGACCTTGTGTGCCCCTACAGTATGCTCCGCTTCACCGCTGCCATAGCCAACGGCGGCACTGCCGTTGAAGGCAGTCTCATTCTCGGGGAGACAGGCAAAATGAGCACTCTCCTACGTCCGGACACCGCAGCCGCCCTTGGCGATATGATGAGCTACAATGTCCACACTTCCTATGGCACATGGCTTTTCCCCGGCCTTGATATCCACGCCAAATCCGGTACCGCGGAAATAGGCAGCGGCATCAGCCATTCCTGGTTCACAGGATATATTACAAACGAAGGCTGCCCCTATGCCTTCACCGTTATGATCGAAGGTGGCGGCGGCGGTCTCGCCAACGCCGGCAGCGTAGCCAACACTGTACTGCAGGCCATGGTCGCCGGTTAACATAATTCAACATCACCACCCGCTTGGAGTGAAAAACAATGATAGACATTTCCATTAAGGAGCTGAAAAAAGCATACGACGACGGAATAAACATTCTGGACGGCCTCTCCTTTGATGTGCAGGCCGGGGAGCATATAGGCATACTGGGCCGAAACGGCTGCGGAAAGACCACCCTTTTCCGCATACTTTCCGGAGAGATACATTACGATGACGGTGATGTTTTTCTGGCAAACGGAAAGCGCATGGGCCTTATCTCCCAGATCCCAGTTTATCCCGCTCACTACACCACCGAGGACGTTCTGAAAACAGCCCATGAGCGTGTTTATGCCATAGGCCGCCGCCTTGACGAGCTTACAAGGCTTATGGAAAAGGATGCCTCCGATGATGTGATGCGGGAATATGACCGTCTCAGCGCCGATTTTGAGCGTCTGGGCGGCTATGACACGGAGTTTGAGCGAAGCCGTGTTGCCAACGGTCTTGACATTCCCCCCGCTATGCGTGAGCGCCTTTTCAGCCAGCTTTCCGGCGGCGAAAAGACCAGAGTCAACCTTGCCCGCCTTATTCTTGAGGACACGGATATCCTCCTTCTGGACGAGCCCACCAACCATCTGGATCTCCATGCCACTGAATGGCTCGAAAATTATGTAAACCATTTTCAGGGCACAGTGCTGGCCATCAGCCATGACCGTTGGTTTTTAGATACCGTTGCCCAGCGCTGCATAGAGATAGTGGATGGAAAGGCGGAGTTTTACTCCGGCAACTACAGCTTCTTCGTTGAGGAAAAGCAGCGCCGTTTTGACGAGATGATGAAGAAATACGAGAAGGACCAGGCCAAGATAAAGCAGCTCACCAAAGCCGCGGAGCAGATGCATCTCTGGGCCTTTATGGGTATGGACAAGCTCCATAAGCGGGCCTTTTCCATGGAAAAGCGCATTGAAAAGCTTCAAAGCTCACCAAAGCCCAAAACCGCAAAGAAGCTCAATGCCAAGTTTACATCCAAGGAGTTTTACGGTGACGAAGTGCTGCTTATAGACGGCATCAGCAAGTCCTTCGGTGAGAAAAAGCTTTTTTCCGACCTTGAGCTTTTGATTGAGGGCAAGGAGCGCATAGCTCTCATAGGCGACAACGGCACGGGCAAGTCCACATTTATAAAGCTCATTATGGGCGAGGAGTGGGCGGACAGCGGCTACATCCGCAAAGGCCCCACCGTAAAGACCGCCTACCTACCCCAGATAATCCACTTCGATTACCCCGAGCGTACGCTCTACGACACTATGATATATGACTGCGGCTGCTCCCCTCAGGAGGCCAGAGACAGGCTTGGACATTTCCTTTTCTCAGGAGAGGATGTGTTCAAGACCGTGGGCACTCTCTCCGGCGGCGAGCAAAGCCGACTGCGCCTTTGTATGCTCATGCGCGGGGATATAAACTTCCTCATTCTGGACGAGCCCACCAACCATCTGGACATTGCTTCCCGTGAGTGGATAGAATCTGCAATTCTGGACTACGAGGAAGCACTTCTCTTCGTCAGCCATGACCGCTGGTTCATCGAGAAATTCGCCACCCGTATCTGGGAGCTTCGTGACGGAAAGATTACAGATTATCGCGGCAGCTTCTCCGAATTCCGCGAGTTCAAGGCCCGCCAGCAGTCCATACAGCAGGCTGCAGCCAGAAAGGAACCGGCCAAAAAGGAGGCTGCTCCCAAAAAGAAAAACAGCCAGAACACAGAAAAGCGTATAGCCCGAATTGAAAAGGACATAGCTAAACTTGAAGCTGAGATAGCCGAAAAGGACGCCCTCTGCGAGGAATACGCCAGCGACTATCAGAAGCTCATGGAGATTGGCGCCGAGAAAGAAGCTCTCGAGGCTCAGCTTGAGGAGCTCTTTGAAATCTGGGAGGAGCTTAGCACATGAAAAAAGGCTTTATCATATCCGCCGCAATAATCTTTGCTGTGGCTCTGTTTCTGCGCTTCGCCCTTATCGGCTACAGCTTTCTTGCATACTGCCTAATGTGCGCCGCAGCGGTGGTTCTCATCTACGGCTTTCTTATAAAGAAAAAGCTCAAGGCTTTGATAATCGTACTTACAGCTCTGCTTGTTCTGGGCTTTGCCCTGTTTCTTGTTATGGAGATCCCCGTCATCATTGACGCTCAGGGCGACAAGGGTGTGGACGCAGACTATATCATAGTTCTGGGCGCAGGTGTGAACGGCAGTGTGCCCTCTCTTTCCATGGTAAACCGCATGACTCCCACTATCGAGTATCTTCAAAGCCATCCCGACTGCATCGCCATACTCACCGGCGGTCAGGGAGAGGGGGAAAATCTCAGCGAGGCTCAGGCCATGTTCGATTACCTCACCGCCCGTGGCATCTCTACGGAGCGGCTTATCATGGAGGACAAGGCCACCTCCACCGAGGAAAACCTGAAGTTCTCTTTCGAGATAATAGGCCCGGAGCTTGAAAGCTCCACCATAGCCGTTGTCAGCAGCGAATACCACCTCCACCGGGCCAAGACCATGGCAAAGCTGCTGGGCGTTGAGGTTTACGGCATCCCCGGACGCACCAGCTATCCTGTGCTGATGATAAATTATTTCATCCGCGAGGCTTTTGGAATGGTGCATCTTAAAGTGTTTGGAATATAATTTTAAGGCAGGCTGCGAAGAGCCTGCCTTTTACTGTTTACTGTTTGAAAAAGATTGAAGTTTCCCTTATTATATGCTATTCTGAAAGTTAGTACAAAACTAAGGAGAAAGCCTTATGAGAATGAGAAAAAAGCCCAATCTGCTTCCCAGAATGGAGAAGGCAGGGGCAACGCTTATAAAAGAACCTGAGACCATGCCCGGAAAGTGGC
>JAZNZM010000160.1:0-3807 GCA_045594965.1 Oscillospiraceae bacterium
CTTGTGGAGCTGCGCGCGTGGAAGATGGGTGGGGATGAGACCCTCACAAGCTTCGTATATGACGAAAGCGGTTTTCTCATAAAGGCTGAGGAGACAACAAACGGCAAGCTTACGGCAACGGAAACCAATGAGTATGACGAAAACGGGCTTCTCCTGCGCAGCGAGTCAGCTGATGTGAAGGAGGGGGTAAGCGTGGTCGTGGAGTTTGATTATGTCTCTGTGGTAAAGGCTCAGCAGCATCCCTATCTGGAAGTGCTTATGGACCACTTCACAGCATAATAGTTTGTTATTTCAGGAATTATAAAAACTCCCTGCGCTGAATAATTGCAGGAAGCATTCCAAAGTGTCAAAGAACCCCGGTTTTCATTGGTAGAAAACCGGGGTTCTTTTCTATTTCCTGTATTCCTCCCGTGCCCAGTCGGGCACGTTTATATACTTTCCATCAAAGGCGAAGGAGGCCTTTTCGGGATAGGGAGAAAAGCTCAGCAGCTGATAAAGCTCAAAGCTCTCCGAACTCCAATCGTGGAGGGGCACAAAGTCCGCTTCGATACTGTTGAGGTCGGAGACGGTCTTTTCCTCAAAGCCGTATACAGGATTGGGGTGGCTTGAAAAGGCGGAGGGGTTTACGATGGTATATCCATCCTCTGAGGAGTATCCAAGGGCGCGGAGAACAAAGGTAAGATATGCCGCGGCGCTGAGACTGTCCCGCCCGCCGAAGAGCCCGGGGGCGATGCCCTGGGCAAGACCCAGACTGTGGGCATAGGCCACGGATTTTGCCGCCCATGGGGAAACATCGGAAAAGGGCATATTAAGCTCCATGCCCTCGCTTTCCTGCTCTCTGCCAATGAGGCGCAGCAGCATCACAACAGCCTGCTCTCTGCTCAGGGGCAGTTCAAGGCCGAAATCTATGCTGCCGTCAGGGAGCGTGCCGACACCACTGAGCAGACCCAGAGAGTGAAGCCTTTCGGCAGAGGCGTGGGCTTCGGATCCGCTGCCGCAAACAGCAGGGGCTCCGGACAAAAGCAGGCAAAGACAGAGCAAAAGAGAAAAAATTCTTTTCATACTGTCAAAGGATAAATCCGCCGTCGGCGGTGAGCACCTGTCCTGTGATAAAGCTTGCCTCGTCGCTTGCGAAGAAGGCCACGGCTCCGGCTATGTCCTCGGGGCGACCCAGTCTGCCCATAGGGGTCATGTCCGCAAGGGAATCCATAACATCGGAGGGCAGGGCGGAAAGCATATCCGTGTCCACAACGCCGGGAGCTACGCAGTTCACCCGTATGCCCGAGGGAGCAAGCTCCATGGCAAGGGACTTGCTGTAGCCGATGAGGGCGGCCTTGGTGGCGGAATACACAACCTCGCAGCTGGCTCCACGGAGACCCCACATGGAGGAGACGGTGACAATGCAGCCCTCTTTTTCGGATATCATATCGGGCAGCACCGCCTGAGAGCAGTTGAAGGCTCCCCGGACATTCACGTTGAAGTAGCGGTCCCACATCTCGTCCGTAACGTCCTGTATTATGCACTGGCCGGCAACGCCTGCGTTGCTCACAAGAAGGCGCACGCTTCCAAGCTCTCTTTTGACAGCGGCTGCCATGGCCTCCACCTGAGCGCGGTCTGCCACATCGGCACGGTATATCATGGCGCGGCGGCCCATGGCTTCCAGAAGGGCTTTTACTTCCAGAGCCTTGTCCTCGCGCTCAATATAGTTTACGCATATATCATAGCCCTCTCTGCCAAGGCGCAGGGCGATTGCTCTGCCTATGCCTCGGGAAGCGCCGGTAACAAGTGCGATTTTTTTCATGTTCATTCACCTCGAAGCTTATTTTACCATAGCTTCAGGTATTTTTATATAGGGTTTGAAAACTTTATTCAGCGGTGCTATAATTCAGTGGATATTTGCGCACCCCGTGCGTCGGCTTTGCCGACACCGTCCCTCCGTAAGGCGCGTCGACCCCGGCGCGCCGCAGGGAAGGCCTTAAAAGGAATGGTTTATTATGAACAGTAAAGTCAGACAGATAGTTTTTCCCACTCTGGCCGCTCTCATCTGGGGCACGGCCTTTGTGGCTCAGAGCGTATCCACCGACCATGTGGGGCCCTTTGCCTTCAACGCCGCAAGAAGCATCATTGCCTTTTTCGTCCTCTGGGCGGTGGCTGCCATATTCAAAAAGCTGAGATCAAAGGGCGGAGAGGCAGCTGCCGCAGGCTCCCGCCGTGATCTTGTTGTTGGCGGTGTGTGCTGCGGCGTGGTGCTGGCCATAGCTGCCAACTTCCAGCAGGCAGGTCTTGCGGATACCGCCCCGGGAAAGGCCGGCTTTATCACCGCGCTGTATGTGGTGCTTGTGCCTGTGCTGGGCATATTTCTCCGCCGCCGGGCTTCGCTTCCCGTATGGCTGGGAGCGGTACTGGCTGTGGGAGGACTCTACCTCCTGTGCATAAAGGAGGGCTTCGGCATTGAGGCCAGCGACCTTCTGGTGCTCTGCTGCGCCTTCGTTTTTGCTCTGCATATCATGTGCGTTGACCATTTTGTGCAGAAGGTGGACGGTGTGCTCTTAAGCTGCGTACAGTTTCTCACAGCGGGAGTGGTCTCCGCAGTGCTCTCCCTCATATTTGAGCAGCAAAGCATGGCAGGCATAGTGGAGTGCATACTGCCTATTATGTATGTGGGCGTATTCTCCTCCGGTGTGGCATACACCCTGCAGATTCTTGCCCAAAAGGACTCCGACCCCACCGTTGTCAGCATACTGCTGAGTCTTGAATCTGTATTCTCCGTGCTGGCAGGAGCTCTTATTCTGGGCGACAGGCTCAGCGGACGGGAATACATAGGCTGCATACTGATGTTCGCTGCCGTGGTGCTGGCACAGCTGCCGTGGCCGATGAAAAAGAAGAAAGGGTAATTTCTATGAATATTCTCATTTCCGGCTGCCTTTTGGGTCTCAGCTGCCGTTATGACGGCAAGAGCAAGGGGCTTGATGAGGCTCTTATAGAAAAACTGAAGTCCAAACATACTTTGATCCCCGCCTGCCCCGAGCAGCTGGGCGGTCTGCCCACCCCCAGAAACCCCTCCGAGCGCATCGGGGAGCGGGTGATGATGGACTCCGGCGAGGATGTGACGGAGCAGTACCGCCGCGGCGCGGAGCAGGCGCTGAAGCTTGCGAAGCTCTTCGGCTGCGAGGCCGCCATACTGAAAGAGCGAAGCCCCTCCTGCGGCTGCGGCAGCATTTATGACGGCACATTTTCCGGCTCTCTTACCGAGGGGGACGGCGTCACCGCCGAGCTTTTCAAGGTTCACGGAATCCCTGTTTACGGTGAAAGCCGTGTGGAGGAGCTGCTGTAATTGCCTTCCCTTGGGGGAAGGTGCCCCGAAGGGGCGGATGAGGGATTTGGTGCCCGGTGCGACTAAAACCCTCATCAGTCAGCTTCACTGACAGCTTCCCCCGAGGGGAAGCCATACAAGGTGCTGTAAATAAAAAATACTTGACACATACGGATGCGTTGTTATATAATGTACGTCCGTGGGTCTGTGCCCGCACTTAAAAAGTCAACTACTGGCACGTTTCGTGCCTGTTGAGTATTATTATTGAAAGGAGTCAACCCGAGATGCTTCGTACCTATCAGCCCAAGAAGCGCCAGCGCAAGAAAGAGCACGGCTTCCGCAAGAGAATGTCCACCGCCAACGGCCGCAAGGTCCTCGCACGCCGCAGAGCAAAGGGCAGAGCACGCCTCTCCTACTAATTAGTGTGACATCACCGAGAGGTAACTGAACACCGGTTTCGACAAGGGCGGCATAGACCGCCCTCTTTGCGCATG
>JAZNZM010000161.1:0-12598 GCA_045594965.1 Oscillospiraceae bacterium
CAGCAGAACAGTGGAGCAGTTTATTGCGCTGTGCGAAAACAGCTATGGCGGCAGCGTCATAAAGAAGCTCAAGGAATATTACAAGGAGGCCAACACATGAGCGCTGCATGGGGAATAGTATTCCTCCTCGGCTTTGCTGCGATAATCGCGTATTGCTGGTGGAGCGAGGGAGGGCGGTTTAAGTGAATACAGCAGTAATGTTTTCCTCCGCAACCGATCTCTGGGCAACGCCACAAGACTTTTTTGATACTCTTGATGCAGAGTTTCATTTTACCCTTGACCCTTGCTGTACCCACGAAAACGCCAAGTGTGCAAAGCATTACACAGCGGCGGAAAACGGACTGACACAAACATGGGGGGTGAGACGGTTTTTTGTAATCCTCCCTATGGGCGGGAACTTCCAAAGTGGGTGCGCAAATGCCATGATGAAGCTGAACGCGCTACGGTGGTTATGCTGATACCCGCAAGAACAGATACACGATGGTTTCACGATTACATATACGGAAAGGCTGAAATACGTTTCGTGCGAGGGCGGCTGAAATTTGGCAATTCAAAAAACTCTGCGCCGTTTCCGTCTATGGTGGTGATTTTTAGGAGGCAAACATGAACGACTACATACTTCTCGCGTGGTTTGCATGGGGCGCACTGTGCTTCATCGTTGGCGCTGTTATGATGGCAGCCGTCCGTGTGGAGCGCGGGGATCTCGATGAGGATAAGGACAACTTTGATTTTTGGATAGATGATTAGGAGGTGACACAAATGGGCAATGGAGTGAGATGGTCTGAGGACGATTATTACGCCTACAGACAAAAGCAGAAGGCCAAGAAGCATATTCCCCAGCCGGAGGGCAAAAAGCCCAAGCGCAGCAAATACGGCGCCAAAAAGACATGGCTGGACGGTATGTGCTTTGACAGCCAGAAGGAGGCAAACTTTTACTCAAACCTCAAGCTGCTGCACAGAGCCGGCGCTCTTGCCGGATACATAGTCCACGGAGCCCTGGTATGCACCACCGGCTCCGACAAGGACAACAAGGCCACCCTCTATCTCCCCGATTTTATTCTGCTGTACCCAGACGGCACTTACAAGATCGTGGACACCAAGAGCGAGGCCACCCACACACAGGTTTTCAAAAACAAGATGAAGGCGCTGCGGGAGAAGTTCCCCGGCGTGGAGGTGTATATCGAATGAGAGGAGAAATACATGGCAAGAATGAAAAAGACTGAGCGGGAGGCGCTCAAAAGAGAGATAGGCATCAGGGATGTACGCATACAGAGCCTTGAGTATGCCAGAGATAAGCACAAGGCCATTATTAAGGCCTATGAGGATATGAGGGACATCAACCTCGCAATGTGTACCGCTGTGGTCATGGCTGCGGGAGAGGTTACCATCACCCAGGACCAGATAAACGACATCATAAAAAACCGCATCCACACTCACGTTAAATATGACGAAATTACCCGCACATACACCCTTTTTGTCCCTCCTGCCGAAGAGGCGTGACTTTGTAGCAAAAATAGCAATCTGATGAAAATTTTATGTGAAAGTGATGAAATTTTTACGTGTTTTATTGACACGACCAGTCAGATATGCTATGCATCAAGTGCTTGAAGCTGTTAACCACGGCTTCAAGCCTTTTTGTTTTAAATATATTAAATTAATTATTTTATTTATTTTTTTATGCTCTATCTGAGATAGGAGGTGAACTTAGTAAATGGCAGCAAGAAAAAGTCCAAATCCAAAGCCAGACATAAAGCTTATAGGCAGGCCACGTGTAATAGAATCTCCTGAAGCTATGGAAGCTCTTTGGGAAGAATACAAGCTCTACTGTTCTGATCAGAAAGTGCTGACCCATGAGTTCTCTTCTAAAAACAGCGAGTTTGTAAGCAAGAATCTCAGACGCAACATTACAGCTACTATTGAAGGCTTCTGCGTTTGGCTCAAAATGGCACGTTCCGCTTTTTACAACACCTACGCAAATGATGAGCGCTTTAAGGACATCGTAACGCGTATCACCGAGGAATGCGAGATAGATGCCCGCATGAAATTTGAGCTGGGGATCATCCCGTCTCAGCTTGCCGGTCTTTGGATGAGCAAGCATGGATACACCATCAAGAACGAAAACGATCTGAAGAGCAATCAGCCCGTTGTGTTCGTGGGAGTTGATAGCGTTGCAGACTGAGCTTGGCTCCATAGACATCCCCTCCCTTGTGGGAAAAGGCTACGGCGATTATTGGCGATTCCGGGGCAGATACAGAGTCTGCAAGGGCAGCCGCGCAAGCAAGAAGAGCAAGACCACAGCACTTTGGTACATCATCTTCATGATGCTGTTCCCGCTGGCAAATCTGCTTGTTGTCCGCAAGACCTTCGCCACACTGAGAGACAGTTGCTTTTCTGACCTGCAATGGGCATGCCACAGGCTTGGTGTGAGCCACCTGTGGGACTTTACCACAAGTCCGCTGCAAGCCACATACCGACCAACAGGGCAGAAGATATTCTTCCGAGGGCTTGATGACCCGCAGAAGATCGCATCAATATCCGTCCCCCACGGCTACCTCTGCTGGCTCTGGATAGAAGAAGCTTTCGAGATTGAGAACGAGACCGACTTCGATATGCTGGACGAATCCATCCGAGGCAACATCCCACCGGAGACGGGACTGTGGAAGCAGATAACCCTCACCTTCAACCCCTGGTTTGACACCCACTGGATAAAAAAACGTTTCTTTGACGCTCCGCCAAGCCCCAACATCCTTGCCAAGACCACCAACTATCTCTGCAATGAGTGGCTGGATGAGGCCGACCTTCAGAAGTTCGAGGACATGAGGATAAACAACCCTGACCGTTACCGCGTTGCCGGTCTGGGTGAGTGGGGTCTGGAAGGCGGCGCCGTATTCGAGGAATTCAGGAACAACGCCGACCACTATAATGACCGCATAGGAACCCATGTTATCTCTCCCTTTGAGATACCCAAGGACTGGCGTATATACCGCTCCTTTGACTTCGGCTATGCCAAGCCATTCTCCGTGGGCTGGTGGGCTGTGGACTATGACGGCAGAATGTACCGCATACTTGAGCTTTACGGCTGTGTGCAGGGCGAAGCCGATGTGGGCATCAAGTGGACTCCCGATGAGATATTCCGGGAGATCAAACGCATAGAGGGCGAACACAGATGGCTGGCGGGCAAGCGCATCATTGGTGTTGCCGACCCCGCTATATGGGACGCAAGCCACGGAGTCAGCATTGCGGAGACAGCAGAAAAGTACAAGGTTTACTTTGAGCCCGGTGACCACAAGCGCCTTCCCGGCTGGATGCAGGTCCATTACCGTCTGGCATTTGATGAAAATGGCATTCCCATGATGTACATCTTCTCCAACTGCAAGGCGTTTATCCGCACCATACCGCAGCTCATGTATGACGAGAACAAGCCCGAAGACGTTAACACCAAGCAGGAAGACCATGTGGCCGATGAGGTGCGCTATATGTGCATGCTCAACCCCATGAAGCCTGTGCCGGTGAAGGAACGTAAGCCGCAGATATACGATCCGCTCAGTGTGGACAACTCCACAGCGGAGAGATACGCATTCTACAGGAAGTATTAACACAGCAGGAGGTAATGCTTATGCCTGATTTGAACATGCCGCAGCAGCCCAGGCAGGGCTTTATGCCCCGAATGGCTGCCATGATGGCACAGCCCGTGGACGCGGTGGCGGCGGGCATTATGAAAAGCCAGAGCAAGAGGGCAGAGGCAGCCCTTGAGGGCTTTGGCAGCGCAGAGAGCGACAGCGCACTGCCCGTGAACAGCAACACCGTTCGGGACATAGTTGAGGTGCTGAAGAAATATCAGGCGGGCAAGGCAAGCCTTGACGAGCGCATCGTTGAGGAGGAGCGCTGGTACCGCCTGCGGCACTGGGACGTTATCCGCAACAAGCAGCGCACCGAAAAGCTCAGAAGCGACGAACTGAGGCCGGAGCCTGCCAGCGCATGGATGTTCAATTCCATCGCCAACAAGCATGCAGACCTCATGGACAACTATCCTGAGCCCAACGTTCTGCCCAGACAGAGCGATGACGAGAGAGACGCCAAGACCCTCAGCCACATTCTCCCGGTCATATTTGAGCGCAACAATTATGAGCGCACCTATGACGAGGCGGGCTGGTACAAGCTCAAACACGGCGTAAGCGCCAAGGGCGTTTTCTGGAACGGCAGCCTTGAGGACGGCCTTGGAGAAGTGGACATCCACATGCTGGACATTCTCAACACCTTCTGGGAGCCGGGTATCACCGATATTCAGCGCAGCCGAAACTTCTTCATCACCACCATGATGGACAAAGACCTACTGGAAGCGCAGTATCCCAAGCTCAAGGGTAAGCTGGACAGCAAAATCATCACCCCCAAAGAGTACGTTCACGATGACACCATCGACACCACGGAAAAGAGCATTGTGGTGGATTGGTACTACAAGAAGGCCAACGCCGAGGGCAAGACCATTCTGCATTTCTGCAAATTCGTGGGCGATCAGGTGCTCTTCGCCAGCGAAAATGAGCCGGACAAGTACCCCGATGGCTTTTACGACCACGGCAAATACCCCGTTGTGCTGGATGTTCTGTTCCCCCTCAGTGGCACTCCCGTGGGCTTCGGCTACATTGCCCTCATGAAAAGCCCCCAGCTTTACATAGACAAGCTGGATCAGTCCATTCTGGAAAACAGCCTCATGTCCGCGAGACCCAGATACATGGCCAAAAAGGATCTCAGCGGCATCAATCTGGAGGAATTCGCAGACTGGAGCAAGCCCGTCGTTTTCTACGAAGGCGACAAGGACAACATATTCCCGATGGAGATGCCCACGCTGCCCGCAAGCGTTATGAACGTACGGCAGATGAAGGTAGACGAGCTGAAGGAAACAAGCTCCAACCGCGATGTTTCTCAGGGCAGCTCATCCGGCGGCGTTACCGCTGCCGCTGCCATTGCGGCATTGCAGGAGGCCGGCAACAAGACCAGCCGTGACATGATAGGACGCTCCTACAGAGCCTACGCCGAGGAAAACTACATCGCCATTGAGCTGGTGAGACAGTTCTACAGCATTGCAAGACACTTCCGCATAGTTGGGCAGGACGGACATGCCAAGTTCATTCAGTATTCCAACGCCAACATCAGCGGTGTGGCGATTCCTCCTGCCTACGCAGGGCAGGAGATGCAGCCCGGATATGTGGCAGCGCAGCGCAAGCCCATATTTGACATTGTGGTAAAGCCTCAGAAACGCTCTCCCTACTCCAAGATGGCGCAGAACGAGCTTGCAAAAGAGCTTTATCAGCTTGGCTTCTTCAACCCCCAGCTTGCAGATCAGAGCCTTGCCGCCCTTGACCTCATGGAATTCGACGGCATTGAGATGGTTCGCGAGAAGATACAGCAGGGACAGACCCTCATGAATCAGCTCATAATGATGCAGCAGCAGATGCAGAAGATGGGCATGATCATATACAGCCTCACAGGACAGGATGTGCTCGGCATGGGCATGGCGGCACAGACTGGGGGCGGCGGTTCAACTCCCACCCCGCCCCACTCCTCTGAGAATACGGGCAAAAGCATGGGCAGCGCCCAGACGGACGCCGCAAAGGCCACCATGACCTCTTACGGGCAGCGTCTGGCAGCCCGTGCCAAGCCCGACATGAACAGCGCATGACCCGCGTCTGGTTTGACGAAAAGGCCGCAAGCCTGAGAATCTACATCTCCGGCCATGCGGACTACGACCACCACGGCAACGACATTGTGTGCGCTGCCGCCTCCGCTCTCGGTTTTGCTCTGCTGGGCTTTTTGGAAGACCGGGACGGCGGAGAGGTGGACTGCGACTATCTTGCGGAAAGCGGAAGGCTGGACATCACGGCCACAAAAACGCCGGAGACAGAGACAGCTTTTGAGCTGACCATGATAGGACTTATGCAGTTGGCAAGGAAATACCCGGAGAATGTTCGGGTGACAATAGGCTCACCACAAGGGTGATGACTCACGGGAAAGACACCGCGAATAAAGAAAGGAGCATGACACACATGCGAAAAATCCACAAGCTGCTCGACATTGACCTGCACCTGTTTGACGGTGCGGCAGGGGGCGCTGCCGGCTCCGCAGGAGCTGAAGGCGCACAGCAGGCAACAGAGAGCAATCTGCCAAAGGCTGATACCCATAATAGGCGCGGAAACAGCCGCCGCGCAGAAAAGGGCGAATATGACAACGTTGTTTTCGGCAAGCAGGAGGACGCTCCCGCAGCCAATGAGGGCAACAATCCTTCCGACGCCGGGGAGGGCAATGGCGAGGGCAGCGCCAGCAAACAGCAGATGTCCGCAGAAGACAGGCGCAAGACCTTCAACGAGCTCATAGACGGAGAGTACAAAGACCTCTTCACCGAGAGATTCCAGAAGGAATTCAACCGCCGTTTCAAGGACGTCAAGGGCATGGAGACAAGCCTCACCGCACAGAAGCCCATCATCGACATGATGATGCAGCGCTACAACATCTCTGACGGCGATGTGAGCAAGCTCCAGTCCGCAATAGAGCAGGATCACCGTTATTGGGAAGCCGAGGCCGAGAAGGCCGGCATGAGCCCCGAACAGTTTGCCACCATCAAGAAGCTTGAGAGGGAGAACAAACAGTACAGGCTCATGGCAGAGCGTGAGCAGGGACAGAAACAGCTTGCCCAGCAGTGGATGCAGTGGGAGAGGGATGCGGCAGTATTGCAGCAGACCTATGAAAACTTCGACCTTCGTGCCGAAAGCCAGAATCCCCACTTTATGAAGCTGCTCGGCGCACACTGGCCTATGCAGGAAGCCTATGAAATGATACACCGCGACGAGATAGCCGCAGCCAAGGAGAAAAAGGCAGCGGAGGCAGCGGAAGCCAGAATCAAGGCCACCTTGCAGCAGAACGCCAGCCGCCCCGTGGAAAACGGTACTTCCTCTCAGAGCGCCGCAATAGTCAAAAGCGACGTCAACTCCCTCACCCGCAAGGACAGAGCCGAGGCAGTACGCCGCTCAAGAGCTGGGGAAAAAATCGTGTTTTGATACAACGCATTTTCCCCTCTGTGCTCATGAAAGGGGAAAAATAAAATGAAATTCAATACCAAAATCATCGACATCTATGACCTTCAGCTTTTTGCTGATCTGAACACCCAGACCACCGAGTCCGCTTCTCTCAGCGATGAGATGAAGACCTTCTACAGCAACTACCTCATCGACATGGCAACTCCCAACCTTGTCCATGACCAGTTCGCTCAGAAGCATCCCATCCCCAAGAACGGCGGTAAGACCATCGAGTTCCGCAAGTACAGCCCCCTGCCCAAGCTGCTCACTCCTCTGACCGAAGGCGTCACTCCTGACGGCCAGAGCCTCACTGTGAGCACCGTCACCGCAACCATCGCTCAGTACGGCGGATACATCACCCTCTCCGACATCCTGCTCCTCACCGCCATCGACAACAATCAGACCGAGGCAGCAGAGCTTCTGGGTGACCAGGCAGGTCTTACCCTCGACACCATCACCCGTGAAGTCCTCAACGGCGGCACCAACGTTATCTATGCAGGCGACGTTACCAGCCGTGACGATCTCACCGAGGTGCTGAAGGTCAAGGACATCAAGAATGCCGTCCGCATTCTCAAGAACCAGAACACCAAGAAGATCGACGGCTCCTTCGTGTCCATCATCCATCCCGACGTTGCATACGACCTGACCGAAGACCCCAAGTGGGAAGCCGTCAAGGAGTATGACCCCTCCGACTGGTATGAGGGCGAAATTGGCCGAATCCACGGCGTTCGCTTCGTTGAGACCACCGAGGCCAAGGTTTGGGAGAACGCAGCAGCAGACGACAAGACCGTTTACTCCACCCTCGTTCTGGGCGCCAACGCATACGGCACTACCGATGTGACCGGCGGCGGTCTCCAGTACATCGCAAAGCAGCTTGGCTCTGCAGGTACTGCTGACCCCCTGGATCAGAGAGCAACCGTGGGCTGGAAGGCCATCAAGACTGCCGAGCGTCTCGTGGAGCAGTACATGGTCCGTATCGAGTGCGTCAGCACTTGGGACGCAACGGCATCCTAAACTAATTCCGGGAACCCCATATAAGGGGTGGAGGCGCGGGGGTTTCATTCCTCCGCTCCCGCGCCTCTATTTTTTAATAATCTGAAAGGAGCAATCCAAATGGCAGAAAAGAAAAAGGCCGAGACCGAGATGAGTCTGGCCGATGCACAGGCAGCCGTTGCCGAGATGCTGGCGGCAGCCAGAGCGGAGGCAGAGGCCATCGTAGCAGCGGCAAAGGCTGCTACAGCAGACGAAGAGGCCGAAAACGCCAAAGCTATGGACGAAGCCAAGGCTGCAAGCCTTGCAAGAGGCGAAGAGATGGTGGCAATCAAGCTCTTCAAGGACACCGGCAAGTACAAAGACCCCGTTTTCGTTTCCTGCAACGGCGAGAGCATCGCAATTGAGAGAGGCGTCCGCGTCAAGATTAAGCGTAAGCATGCCGAGATCCTCGACCACAGCGACAAGCAGGATTATGAAGCCGCCCTTTATGCAGAGGGCAAAGCCAAGGAGTTCGAAAGGGACACCAAAGCCTTCATGGGCGATAAATACGTATAAAAATCAATAGAGAAACCGCGAGACACAGCTATTCTCTATGACACGGCATAGAGGCGCCGCCCCGGCTACAGGGCATGGCGCCTCCTTTTTCTTTAAAAGAGGTGAGAAACATGGCAGATACAATACATCTACGGGCTGGCAATGAGGAAAAAATGCCCACATTGGCTGACAGAGAGCCGGCATACGTCCGGGACAAAAAGGCTTTTTATATCGGTACGCCGGAGGGCAATGTGCTGCTCTGCGCAGCAGAGACCCTGAAGGACGTGGAAAACCTGAAAAAGACCATAGGCGAAAAGCTGACCGCGAATCAGGTGACACCACAGACTCCGCTGGATGCTGAGGCGGATTTGGCTGCCGTGGTTAGCGCCTACAACGCCCTGATAGCCGCGATGAAGGTGGCCGGCATTATGGGCGAATAAGTAACAAAAGGCAGGTGAGATGATGGACAGAATCATCGAAGTAAAAATAAACGGCAATTATGTCAGCAAAGACAGCCAAAATGCAGGCACTCAGGGCGAGGGCAACGTCACAGCACTTAGAATAGAGTTTGATGAGGGCTGGGACGGCTTTGCCAAAACCATTACATGGTGGGACGCCAAAGGCGAAAACCCTGTGACCAAAATTCTGACGGTGGACTCTCTGGAGGATATCATCACCAGCACGCGCGTATATCTGACATTCATCCCTCCAGAACCTCTTGCAGTGTATGGCAAGTGTATGTTCTCTGTTGACGGCCATATAAACGGCAAACGGCAGAAAAGCGTATATGCCAGCATGGTAGTCAAGCCCAACGGCGACGGCAATGATATTGTGATAGAAGACACCAGTCCTGATTTGATAGAGCAGATGCAGGCTCAGCTTGAAGCCCTTATCGAAGATATTAGGGCGGCGGCAGAGGTCGAAAAGTCAATCGCGGGGCTAACAATCGCAGCAGAAACGCTTGATCCGGGAAGCGAGGCGGAGGTTGAGAAAAGCTACAACGAGGACGGAACTTTGCATTTTCTGTTCCGTTTGCCCGAAGGCAAGGACGGCGCCCCCGGCAAGAGCGCATACAGTTATGCAGCCGAGATGGGTTACACCGAAAGCGAGGAACGCTTTGCCGTTGACCTTGCAAAGGTCAGCGAAAATATTTTCCGCATGGACAATGTTGAACTGCGCCTTAAAACAAGCTTTGACCTTACCGACTCCGGCAGCGCGGCAAACGCAAGCCGTATGAGCGCCCCGGTACTCCGGGCGGAGCGTGGAGAGCATGAGAGCATACGCATTGACTCCGTGGGCTGCTATGTCACCGGAGCAGGAACTGTGCGCTTTGCCCTTTACGAGTGGGACGGCCTTTTCGAGGGCGGCACTCTCACCTTTGACGAGTACATAGGCGAAGTTACCGCCACGGGAGCCGGTGTGGTAAAGCTGGACTTTGAGGGCGGTTACTACACCACCTGTGACCGCTTCTACATAGTGGCGCTTTCCTCCTCCGCAATCATAAGCTGCTTTGAAAACTACGGCATCTACGCAAGCAGCGATGTATATTTCGAGGACGCAGCCTACACCGGCGGCACCATAAGCACCACGGAAAACACCACGGCGTTCTGGCTGTACAGCCACGACTATTCCCTTTGCGACACTGCCACTATTGAGGAGGCGGGAAACGACTCATGGCAGCGGCATTACGATGCCGACAAGCGTTTTGCCGAGATCGAGAAGGATATTGCAGACCTGCAGTATGAGCCCATCGCCATTACCAAGTTTGCCCACAACAAGAGTGTGCAGGAGCTTGGCGCTGTGGTTGAGAGCATAGGCCTTTCTTACACCTTCAATAAGACCGCCACCAAAATTGAGCTGGACGGCGAGGATATCACAGCGGACTACTTTGGCAAGAGCCTCACCGGGCTTAATCTCACCGAAACCAAGACATGGACTCTGAAAGCCACGGACGAGAGAGGCGCAGAGGCCACAAAGACCGCCACCCTCTATTTCTACAACGGCGTTTATTACGGCGTAGGCACTGAGAGCGTGGGCGTGGACGAGCTTACCAAAGTGCTCAGCAACACCCGCAAGCGCAGCTTCGATGTAACCGCAGGAGAGGGCGAATACGTGTGGTACGCACTTCCCGCAAGGCTGGGCGAGTGTACTTTCCATGTGGGCGGCTTCAAGGGCGGCTTTTACCTTTACGCCACTATGGACTATGAAAACAGCAAGGGCTACACCGAGAGCTACAATATCTACCGCAGCGACAACGACAATCTCGGCAGCATTACCGTGGAGGTGAGCTAAATGGCAATAGAGCTTATAAGCAAGATAAAACCCGCCAACAACGGCAGCTTTGCTATGGTTGATGCGGCAGATGTTGAAATGCCTGACGGCACCAGACTCAGCGAGTTCACCGGAGGCGGGGACTCCACCGGCTTTGTCAGCTATACAGAGAGACAGGTTATCAGCCTTGACGAGCGAATCATAGCAAGGGAAAACATCGGAGCAGCCGATGCCGAGGACACTGAAGCAAGGCTTGCGGCTTTGGAGGAAGGCGGCGGAAGCGCAGAGATACCCATATTCGACCTTGCCGCTCTCGGCATGACCGCAATACCTCTCACCGGCGGCAACGCAGCGTTGGAAACCGACACCACGGAGCTTTTCGCGGCTCTTGATAAAGGCGCCGTCACCTTCGGCTTGCCTATTGTAATGGACGGAGTTGCCATCACCGGCTGGTGCACAATGCACAGCTTCACGGACGGAGCGACAATGCACCAGTGCGTCGGGGCCTTTTTCAATACGGAAATGCTGTTTCTCAGCGTAACGGTGGCGGAGGGCTATGTGCAGGCGGCGCTTATGCCCCTTTCGGAGCTGCTGCCCGCGGAGACCCCGCCCGCAACAATAGACATGAGCGCCTACGAAAGCGAGGGCAAAATCGTGGAGACCTACGCCGACGGCACAAGCGGCACCACGCTTTTTGAGTTTGACGCCGAGGGCAATCCCACAAAGATAACGGACAGCAACGGAAATGTAACCGTGCTGACATGGTAAGGAGGATAAAAGTATGGATATGACATCTTTTCTGCTTGGTTATAAAAGCGGACAGAAAGCCGGGGGCGAAGCAGCAGAACCCGTGGAGACTTCCGTGGCCCTCGCTATGGCAGACGGCCCAATGGTCATAACACCCGCCGAGGGGCAGACCTTCTCCAAAGTAACAGTGCAGAAACCCGACACCCTCAAAGCTGAAAACATAGCCAAAGGCGTGGACATAGGCGGAATAATTGGGACTCTTACCGCTGGTGGCGGCGGGACACTGGTAGGCGCTGCGGGAACATTCACCCCTACAGCAACTACACACACAATTACGCACGACCTTGGTGTTGTTCCTCTTTTTGTTATGTGCCAGCCTAAAGCTCGACTTACTTCGCCGCAAAATGGCAATCTGTTTTTTTGGTTGGGGTTGAGTAGCAAAGCCGGAGCACTTATCCCTGATGATGATGGACGGTTTCAGCGAGGACTAAGATGGTATGTTTACAGCAGTACAAGTTATGCTATGTGGGCCGGTTCTACAAAACCAATCGAAGAAGCAGACGGCGGCACATATGAATATAACATGATACACGCCGCAACAGAAACAGCGTTTACTGTAAAAGGTATGGTAGCCAATATAGATTATCGTTGGTGGGCGCTTGGCCTATTAGAAGAAGCAAGCGAGTAACGAGGTGACACTATGGCGGTAATATACACAACAGCGGACGGCAAGGCCGCAGAAGCATAAAGGAGGTACAACATGGCATACAAACTGACAGCCCGGGAGTATAACCGGGTGGCGTAACAACTATACGGGGGGTGGGGCTTATGCCCTGCCCTGCAACAAACACTGAATAAGGAGAACTGAGACCGATGGACTGGACATGGCTTGAAAACACCGCCAAAATTATCGGCTACCTTGCCACAGTGGGCGGCTTCCTGCTCTTCCTCTGCAAGTTGTGGGGCAAAATCCGCGACATTGCAGA
>JAZNZM010000162.1:0-27703 GCA_045594965.1 Oscillospiraceae bacterium
CGGCGACGCTGCCCAGATAGGAAGCTCCGGCTACGCTGCCCAGATAGGAAGCTCCGGCGACGCTGCCCAGATAGGAAGCTCCGGCGACGCTGCCAAGATAGGAAGCTCCGGCTACGCTGCCCAGATAGGAAGCTCCGGCTACGCTGCCAAGATAGGAAGCTCCGGCGACGCTGCCCAGATAGGAAGCTCCGGCTACGCTGCCCAGATAGGAAGCTCCGGCGACGCTGCCCAGATAGGAAGCTCCGGCGACGCTGCCCAGATAGGAAGCTCCGGCTACGCTGCTTCTATATCCTGTGAAGGCGATAACGCTGTAGTTGCCGCTATCGGCATGAACAGCCAAATCAAGGCCCCTGTTGGAGCGTGGATTACTCTCGCGGAATACGGAGAATGGAACGGCAAAGGTTATCCCTGTCTGTGCGTGAAGTCGGCGCAGATTGACGGTGAACTTCTCAAGCCCAACGTTTTTTATCAGCTCAAGGGCGGCGAATTTGTGGAGGTATCTTGAAATTTCACACGCATTTCCGTCTGATGGACGGCAACTACCATCAAGACCCCGAGCTGCCTTGGGAAGCAAACTTGGCAGCGGCTATTATCCGGCAGGCCATGATTGATGCCAGAATGCTACAGCGCAGAGGTGTTGACGCTTTGAAGGATTGCAACAAGTGGGAGATAGTAAATTTCTTTCACGGAAATTGGTGCCGCACCTTGCTCTGTCTCACTACCAAGACCGGTAAGGATATGTTGAAGGAGATAGGATGGTAAATATACCCGATGCCCCTTGGATAAGGGATGCCGAAAGAAACGGCTATCCTCTTGAAGACTATTACGAGGATGAAGATTTTGAAGAATACAAAAATGATGATTTCTGTCCGCTGCTTATGCCTTGGCTGACAGGAAACGAAAGGAGATAACACATGGGTATTCCTGTGCTTGTTCTGGGCGAGTCCGGTTCCGGTAAATCCACCGCCCTTCGCAATTTCAACGAAGACGAAATAGGCGTTTTTAACGTCGCTACAAAGCCTCTGCCCTTCCGCAAAAAGCTCAAGGTAGTAAATAACGCCACCTATGCCACCATTTCCAAAGCCCTTTCTAACCCCTCCCTCAAGGCTTACGCCATTGACGACAGCCAGTATTTAATGGCCTTTGAAGAGTTTGACAGAGCAAAAGAAACCGGTTACGGCAAGTTCACCGACATGGCTTTGAATTTCTCCGGGCTTGTTCGTTCCTGTATCAACTCCTTGCCGCCCGATGTAATTGTGTACTTTCTGCACCACACCGAGACCACCGACACAGGCAAAATAAAGGCAAAGACTTCCGGCAAAATGCTTGACAGCAAGCTCACGCTTGAGGGCCTTTTCTCTGTCGTTCTTCTCTGCCGCACCGATGGTCAGCGCCATTGGTTTGAAACCCAGTCCGATGGCTTTACAACCGCCAAATCTCCTCTTGATATGTTCCCTCGTGAGATAGACAACGACCTCAAACTGGTTGATACCACTATCCGCGAATATTGGGGGCTTGCATGAGCCACTTTGCTTCGGGCATAAGAGAATATGTCCACGCAAAAGCTGTGGCAGACGTTTATTTCCCGGTAGATATGCGCGGTAATGCTTCTATCTGCTGTGCTCAGTGCTTTTTATACCGGGACGCCTCCCGCCGTTGCTCACTTACCGGCGAAATAAGCCCCTACCCTGATAAATATGTGGGCGGCGCTTGTCCGCTCGTTCCCGCAAATGAATTTAACGAAGGAGAAACAGAATGATAAAAAGATACGAGGGCTTTGCCCCGGAACAGTCAGCCTCCGGCCCCAGAGAAAAACTCCCTGCCGGTGGCTATGTAGCCAAAATACTTAACGCCGAGATTGCCGAATACTCATGGGGCTCTGTCCTCGTCCTTACCCATGATATTACCGAGGGCGAATACACCGGGTTCTGGAAGGATGATTACGACACAAACGAGCGCGAGGATCGCAAGTGGCGAGGCAACATCCGCATCACACTCCCCAAGGGCGACGGCTCCGACAAGGACGAATGGGCCAAGAGAGCATTTAATAATCTTGTCTGGGCGGCAGAGTATTGTAATCCCGGCTACAAGTGGAATTGGGACGAAAAGACCCTTGTTGGTAAAGAAATTGGTGTGCTCTACCGAAATAAGGAATGGGCCATGAACGGTCAGACCGGCTGGACTACCGAAGCCTGCTCCGTTGTTTCCTCTGAGTCCATAAGAGATAACACCTTCCGTGTCCCTAAAGACAAGCCCCTTGCCAACAAGCCCGTTGTTCCCGTTGCCCCTACCTTTACCGTCCTTGACGACGACGGAGAGCTTCCCTTCTGAGGAGATTGCCGGGAAACCTAAAATTATTACTACAAAGGAGAATTAAAAATGTTATTTTTCAGCCCTGAATTAAAATCTTGGTTCCATTCTGAACATTTGGATGTTCCTATCCCCAATGCTACACTCGCTTGTTCTATTGAGAGAGCAACTGCGGAACACGACACTGAAAAAATTGATTGGGCCGCTTTATCAGAGTACCGTTCCCGAGCTGGCTTTGTTGTCGGTGACATATATTACACTCCTACACCGGCTTTAGAGTTTGCGAAAGATTTGCTTGAAAAGGAGCTCCACACTGCCGACTTCCTCGCTTCCACCTTTTCCGATACGTTCTCTATTTTTCTCAAAAGCCGTGAGCGTTCTCCCTTGCCCGACAAAATGGGCAAAGATGAAATTATTCGCAATTTTGTTCGTGCAAAAAATGTTTTCATTAATGAATTACGTGAAACTGGCTGTTCAACTAAAGAAGCTAAAAGGCTGGCACGTGCTTGTTTGAATGCTGTTCTACAGGAAGAACTTACTTAACAGGTAAACAGTTATGGAGAGAGAACAGTTTACCTTCTACGCCTCTTTCGCCAAAGCCATATCCCGCATAAAGAAAAAGGCCGACCGCTGCGAGGCATACGACGCTATTACCCGATATGCCCTCTATGGCGAACAGCCCGACCTTGATGCTATGGCTGACGCTGCCGCTATAACCTTTGACCTTATCAAACCCGTTCTGGACACCGCAAAAAGGAAAGCCGAGAACGGCAAGAGGGGCGGAAGCAAAGCCGAAGCAAAGAGCAAGCAAACCGGAAGCAAAACAGAAGCAAAACGGAAGCAAACCGCAAGCGATATAGAGGTAGAGGGAGAGAAAGAGGGGGAGATAGAGATAGAGGGAGAGGGAGAGAACGAATGTTCTATTCCCCCTGTTATCCCCCCTTTGCCCGAAACTCACGCCGAAGCTCAAGCAGAAATATGCGAGTTTGCCGGGGAGCTTGGCTCTGCCTTTGCCGACTGGATAGCCTACAAGAAGGAGCGCCGCGAGACCTACGGGGAGACCGGCTATCGCAACCTTGTCTCTCAAGTCAGGAACTCCGCCGCCAACTATGGCGATGCTGCCGTTGCCGAAGTTATCCGCAACTCTATTGCCAGCCGATATCAGGGCATAACCTTTGACCGGCTCAAGAAGACTGCGCCAAACGGCAATGGCGCTAACCGCTACAGTTGGATGGAAAAGGCGGTGCTTGAATGACGAGAGAAGAATTTCTTCCCCTTGCCAAGGGAATGAGAGCTGCCTACTGTGCCCAGAGCTTTCTCCCCGATGAGGAAGCACTCAAGCTCTGGTTTAGGCTGCTCAAGGACTTGGACGGGCAGCTCGTGGCAGCAGCCGTGTATAAGCACATCTCCTCCAACAAGTTTCCCCCTACCATTGCCGACATACGAGAGCAGTGCGCCGGACTTTGCGAAGGTGAGACTAAAAACTGGCTTGAGGGTTGGGGCAAGGTGGTTAAGGCCATCAGCCGCCACGGTTGGTGCGGTGAGCGTGAAGCCCTCTCAGCACTACGAGAGTTTGACCCCTTGACTGCCGATGTGGTAGAGCGCATGGGCTGGAAAAACCTCTGTATGAGCGAAAACCAGACGGCAGACCGGGCAAATTTCCGTCAGGCTTACGAGGCGTATTCCGCCAGAAACAAAGAGCTTGCCAAGCTGCCCACGGGACTTGCGAATATGATTTCCGGCGTGGCAGACCGCCTCGCCCTTGATAAATCCAACAAACCGTAGGGAGCATGTATGGACGATGTAAAACGACTTTTTCTCGACGACGCAAAAGAGAAAAAAATAACCGGATATTCCGCGCACAAGAAAGCCTATACTTCCCGCCGTGTGCGCTTTCCCAGTGATTATTTAACCGAAAAGGAGAAAAGAAAAATGAACAGCTCTGTTTCCAGATACAACCTCAACCAGCCTATGACATGGGCAGAGTTCAAAGCGCTTCCCGATGATTTGAAAAAGCAGTATATCTACCGACTCCGCAACCTCTACCAGGCAACTGCAAAAACTCTCGCCGAGATGTTTGGCGTTACTCGTCAGACTGTTGCTCTTGAGCTGGTACGTCTTGATATCCCCGCTGGCCCAAAAGGGCTAAGAACCACACCAGAGTTCAAAAACTTTTGCGCCTTTGGTACTCCGGTCAAGGATGTGAAAACCGATACCGAAGACGAACCCCGCGTTGAAAGCGCGACCTGCCATGAGCCCGACGAACTTCCAAAGCTGATTAAGCGGTTGGAAGCAATGGGCAGCGAAGCCCCCCCTTGCGAAACCCGCCCGAAGGACAAAATATCCTCCAAGGCTTTCGGAGCTCTCTACTATGCCCTTGGCACTTTGGAATACCTGAAACTTTGCGATATGCCCAGTTATGCAGACGGCGCATTGTCCCGTGTAGTTTCCGACATCCGCGATTTTGTTGACAATGCGGAAGTATATGTGTGAGAGGAGAATAAAAATGCTTTTTGACGATGAAAAAATTGCAGCGGTATACCGGGCTATTGGCAGGCTTGAGGGTATTGCTTCCATGTCCACCGACGACCATACCCGCCGCAGCATTTACGATGCAGTGGAAATTCTGGACGCAGAGATAGACGCTATGCTCTACCGGCCTTCCCCTGTCACTGTCCCCGTCCCGGAGGTTGCCGACCATGACTGATTATAACGCCTATCGTGCCGAAAAAGGCATCAGCCGCGGCGAAATGATTTCGGCGCTCAGACCCCATTACTCCAAGTACAACAAGATTATCCAGTCTTTCGTTGAACGCCCTGACGATACCGGCGTTTGCCTTCTGCCTGATGCTGAATATCATCTTGTGGATATTTACGGCTTTGGAACCGGCCTCTCTATCATTGATGACGGCAGTTATCAGCCGAAGCACCTTCCTCCGCCTACGAAGAAGAAACCCAAACGCACCAAGCCACACAGCTACACAATCCGCTTTGACTCTGAGCTGAATGAGGCCGTCCGTCAGCAGATGGCACGGCTCAATATCTCCACCATGCAGCAGTATGTGGAGGAAGCCGTTTCGTTCTTCGTTCAATGCGGCCTCGGGGAGGGTTGAAGATGATATACATCGGCATAGACCCCGGCAAGTCCGGTGCAATGGCCTGTATCGGGGATAACGGAGACGTGACCGTTATCCCCTTCGATGAAGCAAGATACCTCGGGCATCTGAAAGTCCTTGCCTACCCCCCATGTCAGGCCAAGGCCGTTGTCGAACATGTGAGCGCAAGGCCCGGACAGGGCGTAACCTCAATGTTTAACTTTGGCAAAGGCTTTGGGTGGCTTCTTGGCGTGTTGGACGCATACGGAATACCCTACGAGCTTGTACACCCTCAGAAGTGGAAAAAAGAGTATTCAGTGACAGACAAAAACAGCTCCATCGCCGTGTGCAAGCGGCTGTTCCCGGAAGTTCCGCTGCTCCCTACGTCCCGCTGTAAAAAAGACAACGACGGCATGGCAGAAGCCTTGCTCATGGCTGAATATGCAAGGAGGCGAATGTGAAAAAAACCAAATTTTATATTTGTTGCGTCGAGCTTCAGCGTTACCCTGAATTCAGTCATAACCCCAGCAACCCCATAATCCACGCAAGACTCCGCATCCGAGTGAAGATAAAAAATTTAAGCCGGGATTTCTATTTAAGACTCCCCGATGAAATAGCTCTGGAATTAGCCGAGGGGAAAATTAACGAGGATTTCTTTGGTAAAACATATCTTTACAAACGGCATTTTGTGAAACCAAAAAGGAGGGCAAGCTATGACCTGTCCATGCCGAGAGCTTGAAGAACTCCGCGCCTACAAGCGAGAAGCCGAAAAGCGTATCCGTGAGCAGGAGAAAGACCTTATAGCTCTTTCCCGCCGCTGCGCCGCACTGGCAGAGACCTTGAAGCATCAGGTAAAGGAGGGGAAGAAGTGAGAGACAAACTTATTGAAATTCTTTACAACGGCTTTCATGTTTCACCCAAAGACGATTTGAACGGCGTTGTGCAAAAGGTGGCAGACTACCTGATAGCCAACGGCGTGACGGTGCGGCAGATGATACCAGTAACTGAGCACCAGCCGGAAAAGCCGGGGGAATACTTGGTATGGAAATGTCAAAAGCATCCACACTTTGCGATAGATACGTATACTGAGTTCGGTTGGTATGGAGGACAGTATGTTATGTCATGGATTCCCTTACCCGCAGCACCGAAGGAGGTAGAGTGATGTATACAATCGGATATGTAGGCAATAAAAAGCTGACACACGAGGAACTGGAACGCATAGTGAGAAATATGCAGTCAACAAAATCAAATATACAGCCGCAAAATAAAAGAAGGCAATTTATACCCGTTGTGGATCATGTAACTAAGAAAACGTTACAAAGGAGTAAAACATGACAAGAGAAATACTATTCAGAGGGAAGTGGACAAGGAACGGCAAGTGGATAGAGGGTTTTTATGCTCGTATTCATGACGGCAAAGGGAATGTATCTCACAGAATTTATACCGGCTATGCAGAAAGCAACTGCGGCGACTTTTATCCTGAAAACTTTGAAGTTGACCCCTCCACTATAGGCCAGTTCACCGGGCTGACTGCAAACGGTAAGAAGATTTTCGAGGGGGATATTGTGAAGCCTCTTAGATACGAATTTTCGATAAACAGCACAGAACTGGTTGAATATGATGGCGGAGGTTTTACGCCCTTTGCGATACCCGGATGGGAGTGCACTATAGAACCGTGTGACGTTACGGTTATAGGCAATAAGTGGGATAACCCGGAGCTGTTGGAGGACGGGGGATGAAAGCGACAACACTTTTAATTTTGATTTCTGCGCTGAAAAATGTGTTTGTAATGCTCTGTTGGACAGCTCTTGCGCTGCATTTCGGCAAATGGTGGATTGCCTTGTTTGCCTGCTTATGTTTTTCATCAGTCAAAGTTGAAAACACAGAAAGGAGGAAACGTAATGGACAATAACCTGATAAGCCGCTCTGCGCTGCTGGAAGAACTAAGTAAAATAAACCCCATTGAAAAAGACCACCTATTATATTTTTTGTGGAGACATAGCTTATCTGTCGCATTAAGAGCGATAAAAGCCGCTCCCGCTGTTGATGCTGTGGAAGTGGTTAGATGCGAGAAATGCTGGCATCGTGACCCGGAAGATAAGCGGTGTAAGCATCACATGAATAACAACTATTTTGCAAGGGATGATGACGGCTTTTGCAGCTACGGAGAAAGGAGAACGGAATGAAAAAAATACCTACCCTGTTTAAGCGTGAATTTGAAAACGGCAAAGTAGTTGGTATCACCGACGAAGTATACCCCGGCATGGAATGGGTGCTTGAAGGCAAGGGCGTTGCCACAATTAAGTGGGATGGTTCATGCTGTGCCATAATCGACGGCGTTTTCTACAAACGCTTTGATGCCAAACCCGGCAGAAAGATACCCGAAGGAGCAATACCCTGCTGTGAACCTGATCCGATTACCGGTCATCATCCACATTGGGTGAGGGTTAACCATGACAATCCAGCCGATAAATGGTTTGTTGAGGCATTGATAAACTCAGAAAGAGCCGGTGGGGTTGTGTTAGACCACGATGCAACATACGAAGCACTTGGCCCACACTTCAATGGCAATCCGCATGGGAAATTCTACGATTACATCGAGCCTCACGGAGCGCGAGTTGTAGAAGTAGAACGCAGCTTTGAGGGCATAAAAAAATACCTCGCGGACAACTGCATTGAAGGCCTTGTGTTCTGGCTTGACGGGGAGCCTAAATGCAAGATAAAAAGAAAAGATTTCGGCTTTTACTGGCCTACGAGGAGCAACAACGATGGAACTTAAACCATGCCCCTTTTGCGGCACCGAACCTGTAACACGCTTATATCCATTTCACCATTTAGGGGGAAAGTCCCAAGTAGAAGTTTCAGTACGTTGTCCTGAATGTTGTATTTCACAGTCGATAGTGGTAATAGAAAACGAAAAACCTCTAACATTCAACGATATTTATATAGCCATAGACCAGTGTGAAGAACTGTGGAACAGGAGGATATAAAATGAGCAAAGCAATAATCTGTGACCGCTGTAAAGAAATGTTTCCTGAAAGGCCGGAAGGTCATGTTTATATCCGTATAGGCATAGACTCTCCGTTCCCGATTAACCTCTGCTTCTCTTCAAATACGCCTACCACAGAGTTTAAGGGAACTGAAAAATATGACCTATGTCCCAAATGCTCCCAGGCATACAGCAACTTTATGAACATGAAGGATTTATCCGATGTCCAAGAATAAAGGCATTTACCGTCTCTTTCGCACGGCTGCAGAGTTTGCAGCCTTCAAGCGTGAGATAATCCACTTCTCCCGGATGTACACCCTTGATGATGTCTGTATAGCCCTTGGGCGTATGGGCTTCACTGAGGCTCAATTTGAAGCGTTTAACAGGGCATATTCCGAGGTAGCCAACGAGAACGCTGTTGAGCTATTGGACGATGCCAAGACGGATAAAGACTTGTGGTACTCAAAAGATAAGAAGGAACGGGAGCTGAAAGAATATTTAGGCAGCCTCTACGTTCCGCTGGAGGAACGCATTTGAACCAAATCCAAGACCCCAACAATTACGAGGTGGCCCGATACATGCGGCAGATACGCCACGACAAAAGTCTGAGCCGTGACACTCTGGCCTATCGTTCCTCTGTGGGCTTTCAGTCCATCCGCTCATACGAGACGGGCAGAACACTCCCCGGCCTTGCCAATCTCTGGCGGCTGTGCGATACGCTGGACGTGTCCATGGACGAGTTTACCGGCTTCGACCAATACCGCCGCGAAAGGGGGCCAAGGCTTCCCCAATGAACGCCATAGACGAAACCAATAACGTATACGGCAGATTAACAGTGACCGGCAGGGCATATCCCCCCAACGTCGTCGGGAAAGCCTACTGGTACTGCCAGTGTGAGTGCGGCACTACGATTATGGCTGCCGGTTCACTCCTGAGAGCCAATAAGATAAAATCATGCGGCTGTTTGCGGCGGGAAGCGATTATGCGTAACAGAGGGCGCAACCTCGGCAAAAAGTATAATAAGTGCAAAAACAAAGAGAGAGCTTTATAGCTCTCTCTTTTGCTGTTTCATCCGCTTAACCCAAGGATTTTGTATATTCCCTTCGGGTCATAACGAAACGCTCTGCTTGGTACTTTGGGTTTTTTAGGCTCTATTGCGCTTTCATCGTAAGCGTCGGTCATTTCAGCAGCGTCGTTGTACAGGTTGCGGACATTCCACCAGCCCATGTCAACGCCCAGCCGGTCAAGCGTTCCACCTTCCAATGCGCCGCGAAATTCTGACTTGTTATATTGCCCGTTATCATTGCCCTGAGTTTCGTCGTACTCGTCAAGCTCCTCAAGTATTCCCGTCCACTGGCTGAAAGATATGTCATTGTTCAATGCTGCCTCATAGCCAAGGACTGCCGTCTTGCGCTTTCCGGTATCTTTATCCGGGGGCGTATACGCCTCAAGGACAGCGACCTTCTGTGCGTCGCTCAAGCCGGGGATTACATTAATCTGACTTCCCTTCTCCACCGCGCTGGTCTGATCTCCGTATATATCCTTGGTCTGAACTTGCGTAAAAATGCGGTTTGCTTCGTCTTGTCCGAACTGTGCCGTCAGGGTATCATAGCTTTCTTTGTTGGTACTGCTCAGATTTTCAGAAAGGGTACTCAGGTCATCGTTATTCAAACCGGCTGTAATATAGCCCTTGAATACGTCGGCGCTGTCGCTGTCAAACGTGCCTCCGGTCTTCTCCTGTGAAGCCTTCATTGTGGCAAGGGCGGCAAGATATGTGGCAGGATCTTCTAAGATTGAAGCATTTTCAATCGTCTTGTTGGGCCATATATACTCCTTGTCCTTGCCCTCAAGGAACTCGCTCTTTGCTGCCGCAAGGGAATAGTCCCTCACAGTTTCCAGTATCTTCCGCTGCACATCAACATCAGCGTTTTTGTAAACGGCGTTCTGAATAAGCTCATCGACTACAGAATAGTAGGCTTGTCCCTGAGTAGTCTGGAACCGAGCCCGTTCCTCTCCGTTCATCTTGAACTTTTCGCCGTCAAACTCCACGCTGTAGGGAGACACACTGGGAAAATGGGTTTTGCTGCCGGTTTCTTCCAGTATACGGTATATCTCCTCATCAGCAACGGTGCGCTTGCCCTGAGACACATTAGCCGGGTTAGCCAGAGTGTTTACGGTTCTTTCGAGCAAGCCGCCTCTGGTGTTAGCCTCGCCTTTGACGTTGATGCTTGCCGGGAGGTTCTTTGAAGCAAAAGGTATATTGGCCTGCATCTTTGCGGCAGCATCATTAAATACGTTGCCTCCGGTGTAGGTTGAGCGTACGGTGCCGTCTATTATCCGGGCTATATCCCCCGCAAGACCGGGAATAAGCTGTGTTGCGCCACCCTCCATGATGGTGTCAAAAATATTTTTTGTTGCACCGGAACCTTTCAGGACGCTCAAAACATTCTGGAAAAGAGACATATTCAGCACGGAGTCTCCGGCAGTATACAGGGCATTGACAAACGCACTTGCCCAGCTCTCCTGTTCGCTTACTGCGTCGGATATTTCAGCACCGAGAGCAAGCAGACTGCCTACAGGCTGCGCCCAGTCGTAGGAAACTTTACCGCCAATGGAATAAGTGTTGTTTCCGGTTGCTTTATCCAGTGCGGCCTTGTCCTTGTCTTCGTCCTCGCCGCCTGTGATAATGTCCATGTTTCTCAATGCCCAGCCCAACGCTATCAAAGCCGAGCCTACAGCGCCTTTGCTCAAAGCGTCAATGTTGGAGGCGTTTGCGCCCTGTGTGACCATATTGACCACGCCGCTGACCAGACCAACCGGGGAGTATTTCCCGGTCTGGATTAAAATGTTGGTGGGTGTAGTCGTGAACGGGAACAGCACGTCCAGTGCCATAGCCGTTGCGGGGCTGGCGTTGCGCTTGATTGTGTTCAGGGCCGTTGCAACCACATTGGCGCTTTTGAAGGTTGCCTCCAAAGCATTTGCCATAGCAAAGTCTACAGCCTCCTGAGTAATGCCATCGGCTGAGTTTATCCCCTGCGCCGCCATGTACTGGCTGAGGCTGTCCACAAAGGCAGAGCGGACAAAACGTGCATCGCCCTTTTCCAGAGCGGTATAGGTAAGCTGACGCAGCCCTTCCATAACGTTTTCCACCTCTTTGTCACTGAGCTTGGAAAGTTCCTTGGTCAGCTTATTTTCATTTTTGCCTTTGAACACAGTCTTATACTTGCGGATAAGGCTGTTAATGTCCCACCGGTCGCCCTGCTCAAGAATTTCTTTCTCGTGCTCTGTATAATATTCTCTCGCAAGCACCTTCTGCTCATCTGATGCAAAGCCTCTTGTTCTCATTTCAGGCGGCAGAGCCTTCTGAATTGCGGCGCTAAGATTTTCCGCGCCCTTGCGTAAACCCTTCATAGGGACGTTGCTTACCACGTTTTTTATGAGAGAACGAGGACGAAGAAGCATATTGATACGCCGAAGTTCCGTCAGTTTATTCCACATTGACACAGGCATTTCAGCGCCAATTCTTCTGGCTATCTGGTCGTACACCTGTTCAAAAGCACCGTCCTGCGTAAAATCGGTGTTTGCAATAAGCTGTTCTTCCTCAGCGGTAAGCTCTGCCATCCACTGGGAGTTAGGCATACGCTGAGAAAATTCAGTGTTGATTTTGTTCAATGCTTTACGAATAGAGTCAAGCGCCGTTGCCGGGTCTGCGGTGCGCATAATTCGCCCAGCCTGTCCAAGCTGACCGGCTGCGGTAAGCTCAACCGCAACATCGGCAATAATTTGCCGTGCAGTCTCCACGTCTCCGTTTCGGGTCAACTCGTTTGCAACAAGGCGGGAGAGCGGAACCATTTCAGGAGAAAGTTTTGCACCGCCCTTTGCCGCGCCAAGGGCTTTCTGCAATTCTGCCTGTGCTGTGGGCAAGCCTTGCAGCATAATGCTCTGCGCCTTTTTCAGCGTATCAGCATTGCCAAGCTGCTTGTATGTATTCAAATCCCGCTCAACTCTTACGGCAAGTTCAGGGTCAGTAACCTTGGATGATGCAACATTAGTTTCGTAGCCTCTCACCCGCTCTCTCCCCTGTCCATATCCAGCCCCATTGACAGCGGCATTTTTTTGCCCTGTTGCCACTTCCATTACAATGTCAATGGGAGACTGAGGCTGTATGCCGCTGTTTAACACGTCAGGAGCTTTTGTGCTTGCGTTTGGGGTGCTGGGTGGTGACTGTATATCCCCTGCACTCTCAGAAACGTTCTGAGGGGCATTTAAGCCGCTTTCAAAATCCCGAGCTGTGTAGCTCTCGTTTGTGGCCTCTGTGAGCGTTGCCGCTATCTGAGTAATAGCCGTGCTTTCATTGTCACTGAGCTGCACACCGGTGAAGTTCTCAAACTTGTCGCGCAAGTCCTTGTTGCTTGCTATGCGCTCCGCTGCCTTGTAGGTGGCTATATCCACGCCCATACCCTTTGCGCTTGCTCTGTTGCCCGTGTATGTACCGGCTCCACCGAGAGAACCCACAAGGCCGCCTATAAAGCCATCATAGAGTATTGCACCGTCTCCCCATACAGACTCAAGAAAACTTTCGTCACCGTCTGAGATTTTGAAAATTCGGTCAAGTATGGGGTTTGCCACGTCTGCAAGCATTTCTTCCAATGCCTCAGAGCCGTATGCAGATACCAGTGTACCGAGTAATTCACTGTTGGTTTTCTTGGCTATCCAAGAGTCAAGGAGCTGAAACGCTCTCTCTCCGTAGCCTGTGCCACGCCATGAGCCGCCGATACCGGCAAGAGCTTCCAAGCCTGTTTCAACACCGGCACGGGAAAGACCAAGGCCAACTTGACCGGCAAGGCCAAGCCCCTTATCTTCTCCCTCTTGCGCTCCGGCTCCAACCGTGCGTAACGCCATAGGCACAAGGCCGCTGCCGCCGCCGAGAACTCTGTCCAAAATCTGCTCAACCGCAAGACCTTCCAAGTCCAGAACAACTTTACCAAGCCAGTTTGTATTATCCCGCATGGCCTGTGCTCTGGCCTGAGTAAGCCCCTGTACACCTTCACCAGCAAAGTCTGTGAGACTGAACAGAGACGACCACGCACCATCACCGTCGGAAATCTTCCCTCCGCTCAGTGCGTCAGCACCAACAAGTGCGGCGTTGGTAAGATTTGCGGCGTAGTTTGCGGCTGTGCCGAGAGCATTTGCGCCGAGCTTTTCACCGTAGCTCATGCTTGCTGCATCGTCGCTCATCTTACGGAGATTTGCAGCGGTCTTGCTGCCCTCTATGTCTGCCGTATCAATGCCAAATCTCTCAGAAAGGTCTTTGGCAGCTTTTGTGCTGTCCATGCTCTTTTGTACGGCTGTAGGGTCAGGCGTGGGCAGGCTGCTTGCTATATCCTTTGCATCGTCGAAAAACTGGCCAATGTTGGATATGCCGTCAGCAAACCTTTGCCAGTTGAACGATACCTTGTCCTTGAAGCTGCCATCGGTGGGAAAATTCTCATCTTTCTTCCCAAGGGCATATTCCTTGCCAAAGAGCCGGAACGTGTCATACCCCTGTTCCTTGAGTGCGTTCACTTCGTTCTGGCGCGCTAATTCTGCGTCTCGCTCTGCTACCATCTTAGGGGTCTTTGTATAGCTCGTTTCAGATCCGAAATATCCGGTGTTATCTGAGCTTGTATCGGGTGCGGGACTGTCTTTTTTGCCAAGCCCTACAAGGTCGTTGATGATGTTCATTGTGGTCTGCCAGGGCGACACTTCGCCGCCCTGATATGCCACGGTAGAATTTTTGGCTTGCCCGGATAGTGCTTGCTGTGCCTGCTGTCTTTCCTGATATGCTGTCCGGGCGTAGGAATTTGTCCCACGCCCATTGCTTGTACTTGCCGCCTGCTGCTGTTGTGAGCTTTGCAAAGCCGGGTGATTAGCCAACCAATCTTCGTATTTTATCATAAGTTATGCCCTCAAAACTTTGTGTTGGGGTCGGCATATATCCCGGAATATGGGTATTGGGGAGAGGGCCCGGGCTTGCCTGTTAAGTAAGCAGACCACGAATTAGAGCTGCCACCGCCGCTGCTTGCGGGTGCGGATGCCGCCTTGGGCAAATAGCCGTCTACAAGGTCTGCAAGGGTCTTGCCGCCTGATGCCGTCCAGCCTGCGGGACGCTTGCCGGTCATCACAAAATACTCGTCTGCGGTGATGCGCCCGGTGTTGTAGGCAAGGTCGGGGTTCTGCGCCGCCCACAGTGCCGCCATTGCGTCTGCCTGTCCCTGTCCAAAGAGGCTTGCATAGCCGGAGAAGTCGCCAAACTGCGCGAGTATCTGTGCGTCCTTCAAGGCTCGTTCCTCAGAGTCCACGCCTTCCTTGTAGAGCATCTGCGCTCTGTTGAAGTCGTTATCGGCAAGGGCAGAGGCAACTGCACTCTGATACTGAGCGGTAAGATTTGCTATCTGTCGCTCGGACTCCGCCAGTGCGTTGGCTTCTTCCTGTCGGAGATTGCCAAAGGCTCTCAGATACTCGTTGTTCTGAGCAAGAGCCGCCTGTGATGCTGCCCCGGTATTTATGCCGTTGCCTACCGCCTGCTGATTGAAGTTGCGGCGGTTGCGCTCATACTGCGTGGCAAGGTCATTGGCACTCTGCTGATACTGAGGCGCTATCTTATCCTGTGCGGCCTTATAGTCGCTCATGCTCTGCTCGTAGGCGCTTTTCAGCTCGGTTTCCCTTGCAGTTTTCTGAGCGTCGTACATCTGGTTGATAGTGTCCCTGTAGTCAGTGGCGTTCTGCCTTATGCTGTAGCCCGTTTTCGGAGCTTCAACCGCCGTGTTCTGTTTCAAAAGTTCTTCGGTAGTCGCCATTATAGCTCCTCCTTATCTCTTAGTAAGTGCCGCCCATGTAAGAGGGCCTGCTATGCCGTCACCGATGAGGCCATGTTCTGCCTGAAACGCCATCACCTTTATCTTAGTAGCATTGTCGAATGTGCCTGTTATCCCGGCTGCATAGTCATGTGCGATAAGCAGCCCCTGCAAAGCCACCACATCCGGGCCTGCCATGCCATAAGCCAGCACCCGGGGAGGCCAGTAGATCTCCTCAGCCTCAAGGCTCCCTTGTGTAAAGGGAGCTGTCACCGAAGGTGACTGAGGGATTGTCGTCGCCGTGCCCTGTTCGGGCACCGTCATCCCGCCCAGCATCATATAAAACTCATTGGCAAAGGCGGCGCGTTGGGAGATATTATTGACCGCCGGGCGCTCGTATTCCCGGCAAATCCGCTCTGCCGCTTCATAAACACCGGTGGCATCACAAAGGTACAGCCATAGTCCGGGATACTCAGTGCGAAGCTCCTGTATGCAGAAGTTCACCTGCATAGCCTCATCTCCCACGGACACGCCTTTGCTCCTGGCATATTGCAGAAGTCTGAGCTTGCGGGGGCCGTATGTCCACTGGCACAGGCCGTAGCCGATGCTGTCAATGAAATTGAGCTGCCCTGCGTCCACCTTGGCGGTGTAGCCCTCATCGGTATAGCCATAGCCGTCCTGTACATTGTTGGCCTTCAGTGCGCTCTCCGCCTGCATATTGCCCAGCATGGCACAGGCTCCCACCGGGGACATTCCGGCCTCAATGAGCTTAATGTATATCGTCTGTGCGCTCATAATTTATTCCTCCGTTAAAAGTCCTGAGTATTCCTTTTCGTCATCCATTGTAGACCTCCCACCCCTGCGGGTACTGTTCAGGCGTGTATGTGTTGGGTACTTCAAGGATAGAGCGGTAAAGGGTGTCGCCCCACCAGCCTATTTCGCCATAGGAGAAAGCCAGACCCACGGTTATAACCTCCGGGATTATCCTGTAGCCGTCACGATACAGCACATCTTCCCATAGCTCAGGAGCGTTGTCGGGATTGTTATCTTTTGTATCCCACAGGTCAACGGCTGCTCTTTTGAGTACGCCGCTCCACTGTATGCGAGTGCCGCTATGGATAAGCTCTCCGGTGTACTTCATACCGGGGTACAGAGTGGTAACGGTGGAGGCTTCTGCATCACTGAGCATAGCCCCGGCCTTGTCCATTACCTCTCGCTGTCTGAGAGCTGCTTCATATCTCTTACGCAACAACCGTCACCCCCAATACTTCCAGTGCTGCATCAGCGTCCGCAAGCTCGGCCTTGAGCTGTTCAAGCTCATATTCAAGCTGCGCTTTTTCAAGGATAGCCAAATCCACCCACGGACTGACGCTTTCCCCTTCCGGGCCAAACACCATGCCATCCTCACGAGTAAAAGTGTAGCCCTCTGGACGAACTCGAAAGCCCTCGATGTAGGCGGGGCATTTGCCGTTGAATTGCTCTGGTGCTTCGATTTCCGTATAAATGCCGTCAGGATTGTTGACGTGACACTTGCACTCGATGTCGATGTAGATTATCATATAATTTCCCGCTTTCATATCTCCAGCCAAATCTCATCAAATTCAATGTAGCCTCGTGTATCGGAGCTCTTAGAAGAATAAATATGAGGTCCAACATAATACATGCCGTCAAATTCCGAAACATCCAAGGCAATAACTCCAACTGTCGTAGACACGCTTTCTGCCAGTGCGCTGTTACTCCCTGTAGTGAGTTCTCTGACTTGCAATAAAACGCTTTCGTTGGCAGAGTTTGCGATAATATTACAGTACAGCGTGCTATATGCAGACAAATCAATTTTATTTGTTGGAATAGCAGTAACGGCTTTAGGCGCAGAGTCCAGTGATAATCGGATGCTTGTTTCTTTCTTTGTCATCGTGCCGAGCGTAAATGTATTGCTTCGACCAACAGAAGATGTCCATCCGTCAGTTATGTCGGAACACTCATCGCCCTTGTTATACAGCCACAGCTTATTTCCCAGTACCACGCTCACGATTTGCCCCACATAAGTGATTTCTACAGTTTTGCTTGCGAGGTCAACACTGCCGTCATTTGCCGTGACCGTCCATATCCCCGGCTCAACGATAAAAGCCGCTGCACCGGAAGTGTCCCGCGCTGTGTATGCCTTGCCGTTGCCAGTCACGGTACAGATAGAGCCGACGAGGTATTTAACAAAGATAGCAGACTTCTTGACAGTACCCTTGTTCATGCCGCCTTTGCCCACAATAAATCCTTGGCTCATATCCTGTTTACCTCCAACGCTACGTTAATTGCCACAGTGGGCTTTTCCTTGGCCTTGAAGGTTGCTGTGCCGCTGCCTGAGTTAACATCATAGAGCAGTCCATAGGCTTCTTCCGCTGCTTCTACATCAGCAAATGTCTCGGGCGGCACAAGGTAAACCTTGGGTCTATCTAGTGCGACAACACCACCGACATTTACCGTCTGTGTATACGGCGCTGCATCACCTGTCCAGCCGTCAACTGTGAGAGTTGCAGAGAAATACTGTGTGCGGGAGTCAGCGTTGACCTTTTCAGCCGTAATAGACCCGTCGCCATACTTGGTAAATGGGATAGTGTTATCTTCAAGGGCCCTGCCGGGGACAACTTTGTTGGGGAAGTCCTCTGTCTGGACGGTTTTTGCGTCCTCGGAAAGCAGCTCCCTTGTGATACTGCCCTTCTCGTGTTTCTCCGTGCCAATAGTGCCGTTGTCAATCTTATCACCGTTGAGATTGATGATTTTACTATCAGGCACACTGTTTTCAACAAGCCTTGAGCCGTTTATACCCTCGCCGGAAGGTACGCCCTGAGAGGCGGCGTCAATATCGCTTTCTATCTGCGGTATAAGCAGCCTATTTATGTAGTTTTGTATATCCTGACTTGCTGCGTCAAAGGCTGCTTTCAGCTCTTCGGCGCTCATACCGCCAACGTCGGTGGGGTAAGTGTCGAGCTTTGAAATATAAGCCAAGTCTTTTTCCAGTAACGGAAGTCCCATTAACTCCCTCCTTATTTAGCGTCGCCGGTCATCCTTACCCGGATGTCGGCAGTGAGAACAGTAGCCGTTGCGTCGGCTTCGTTGGTTTTGAATATCAGCTTGTAAAAAACGAACTTTTTAGCCTTGATTTTAAGGCGCTCCATCTGCGGCTTGCGGTTGGTGGCGAAGCTCCAATGTGCAAAGGTTGCCGGATAGAAGCTGGCAAGTCTGGAAGCTACTATCTTTTCCGTGTAGTCCGTTTTTCTGTCGGTCTGCACTGTCACGGTGAGGCTGCTGTTTTCCTCGGGCTTAATGCCTACCCACAGCACCGCAGCATACTTCCTCAGATAGTCAGCACCGAAACTCAAAGAGCCGGACTCCCAGTAAGCATCAATAGCAACTCCATCGTCGTTGCGATAAAGGTAGTTCATGTGAACAAGCCGTCCGTCGCTGCTGCCAAAGTATAGCTCGTTGTGGTAGCTCACAAAACAGCAAGCATCCAGATTGGTGTATATGTACCAAGCGTCAGCGGCGTAGTTGTATACCAAGGCTTTTCCGCCGTAGCACACATAGTATTCCTGAGAGTAGTTGTTGTCGTAGCACTTGCACTCAGGCAGATTGAAGTCCCGGATTGCGGCAAATACCTTGTCAGAAATGCGCTTGGCCTGTCTCTCGTCAGTGGAGAGGTTTGCGCTGTAAGCTGCGGTGTTTCGCCATTCATAAATGTCGCTGCCATGCAGAGTGTATGGAGCGTTCAGCACCAAAGGCACTTGCCCAAGAGCTTCATTGCCCAAGCTCCTGTTTGTGGGAGTGACGTAAAATGCCGCAGTCTGTGAGCCGTCTGCCAAGGTTATAAGGCCATAGCTTATGCTCCATGCGCTTGAGCTTTTGAAGCACACAAGAGCGGAATACTGGCGCACCATTGCGGTTATAGGCGTGTTGGCATCGCCAACAGCTACCTCGTTCATGTCGGGGAAGTAGTCTGCGCGGGGCTCCCCGTCATAGTCAACGCCAGAGTAAAACGCCTCGTTGCTGCCGTCTCCGTAGATAAACACCCGGCTGTCCTGATTGCCGGAGTATAGCTCGGAGTACATCATGCTCTCAACGCTTGCCCGGTCTGTCTGTGCCATCGTCCAGCCTATCTCGTAGCTGTTGACGGCTTTGGGCGGAGCGGCGTCAAAGGTAACTGAGCCGCTTTCAAGGTCGCTGGTGTAGCCGTTTACGTTCTGCCCGGTGGTAAGGTCTTTTACATAGTCCACACTCTGGATATTCTCTTCCGGCAGCTTGAAGCTCTTGCCCTCGCCATCAGGAGAAATCCACATTCTTCGCTCACCTGTGAGCTTGTTTACTTGCTCTAAGCTCTCCCGGCTGGTGTTGTTTGGGGCAACGGATATATTCACCAAGGGCCTGTAACCGTGGACAGAACTCAAGGCTTCGCCATCCCACTGTAGATATTCCTTGCCGTTGAGCATATACACGATATTGGAAAAGCCAAAGAAGTGAACGTCGTTGGTGCAGTCTATGTCACCAAGCTCTGTAGCTGCAAAGACATCAACATCTGTCTGTGTCAGCTCCCAGAGCTTGCCGCCTGCGGCTGCGAGAAATATTTCCCGGCCTTTCACATAGCCTGTCCACAAGCCACGCACCTTGCCGCTATCGGCAAGATTGCACACGGTTTTTGTGCCGGGTCTGCGCTGTAAATTGCCGTCACGGGTGATACGGAAGTTTCGCATTTCGGCAGCCTCGCCCATTTTCAGCTTGGTGTCACCGTCAGGGTTCTGATGCAATCCGCCCCATGCCTTTATTTGAAATATCTTCTCTGCGGAAGACGCAGTAATTCTCGCCATTATGCCCACCGCCCAAAGTCGTTGTACGGGAAGAAGCCACTGCCATAGACATCTTCAATGTCCTCGCTCTCAGCAGGCAGTCCCCTTGCAAGCATTGCTTTCAGTTCGTCATACCGCTGCTGAAAGAAGTTTGCGGATGAAGGGTCTTCCTGCATCAGCAGGTGTGCTGCCAAGCCATAGGGAAGAACGCTTTCACAGATATAGTCGTCAAGGGCTATATCTGCCGTAAAATTCATAATAGGCGGACAAATCGGGCGCTTGCCACGCTCTACATCTTTTGTGTAGGTGTCCGAATAAGGATAGACCTCGCCCCGCAGTACATTGAGGATAGACAGGGCGCGGTCTTTATATTCTTTGGTATCTGAGGTATCGGCTGCGCCGGTTGCCTCGTTGAGCTCATCCATCAGGCTCATGCTTATTTCAAAAATGCGCTGTGCGTTTGTCGCCATAAAATCAGCTCCTTTTAGGAAAAGGCGGGGCAAATGCCCCGCCTTATTGCTTTGGTGTTATGCTTCGGGTTCAGCAGAAGTCCAGTAAGCCGCAATGGTGTCTTTGCGTGCTTCGTTAACAAAGCAGTCGTGGTACTCAAGGTACTGCACCTTTTCACCGGCGTAGTCTTCGGGGTCGGTGATGATGCGGCTGGTCTTTACCTTGTTGGGTGCCCATGCGCTGCCCTTGGTAACGATAAGGAAGGCCAGCCCCTCCTCAAGGTAGCTGTCAGGAACAATACGCAGCTGGAAGCCTGCCAGTTTACCCAGAACGCCGTTGACAATGGGGCCCTCGGCTATCTTGTCAACACCGATAACCTGGTCTGCCAGCTTCATCTCAATAGCGTTGGTCTCACCGACAAAAAGCACCTGCTTGCCCATGGGCACAAACTTATTTGCCATAGCAGCATGTGCTTCCATCAGGGTACGCAGAATAGCGTTGCTCTTCAATGCGGAGGCGGCAACGCTGTACTCCTGAATGCCGGCGTTCAGAGCCAGCTCCTTCAGACGGTACTTGTCGCGGTAAGGCACAACGATTTCCCTGTCCTGACGGGAGATAATAGAGCTTGCGGTCTTGATGTTGTTCTGGTCAACATTGTTGGTCACGTCGAAGCCGATGTTGTACTTGATACGGTCACGCATGGTGTAGCTGGTCTTGGTGTCGCCCAGCTCTACAACGCTGCCGAAGCGCTTGCCTATAGTGCCCTCAGTGCCGTCGTTGAGGGTGCGGTCATAGGGGGTCAGGGGAACGGTGTCAACACTGAAAACTTCGATGGTGTTTGCGCCGGTGAAAGAAAACTGAGTGCTGAAAAGGCCCTGAGTTACGGACTCCTTGTAAAGTCTTTCCTGTACCCTGGGTTCTACTTTGGTGATAAGGTTGATTGCCATTATTTATTTCCTCCGTTTATTTTGAGTGTTGGCGCGGAACGGAGGATTGAGGACGTTAAACGCTTTCCCAGCCTGCGTCGAAATCGTCTTTGACCTTTGGCGCTCCGGCAGTTTTGCGGCTGCCGGTGCTTCTTGAGGCGTTTTTCACATTATTTTCAAAAGCCTCAAGCTGCTTTTTAAGCTGGGCGTTTTCTTTAGCGGTCTCTGCGCTCAGGTAACGGGTGTATGCCCCCAGAAGGTCGCTGCCACCGTTTACATCGTCCCAAACAGAGCGGGGAATGCTGTCCAGCTTTACGCCGGGATAACGGTCAGTAAATGCCTTGACCTCCGCTGCGGCTTTCTGCCGCTGGGCCTCCTGAGCTTTCTGAGCTTCCTGTTTTGCCGCCTCTTCTGCGGCCTTTACCTTGTCGGCGCGGCCCCGCTGTACACGGAAAATCGCCTCCGACTCGCTGATTTCACGGCCTGCGGCTTTCTCCGCAGCAACCATCATCTTCGCCCGTACAGAGTCCATAAACTGCTCACGGCTCAAACCGCTGTCTGCCGCAAGCTCCTCAAAAAACTCCTTATATTCCGCTAATTCGTTGTTGAGCTTTCCTACTTTGCGGTCATAGTCCATGCCTTTCTGAGCAAGAGCAATGACCTCATCCCGATTAACTTCCCGTGTCTCGTCAAGGTGCTTGAGGGTGAAAAGCTGGTCTGCCTTACCGTCCTCAACCGCCTCGGCAGCGGCAGGGGTCTCATCGGTTGCGGCTGCTCCATCAGCCGTCTTATTTTCATCTACAGCGGCATCGGCCTCCGGCTGGTCTGCCTCGGGCGTGTCGGTGTATACCTCGTCCACTTCGGCCTCTGTCACGCTGACAGGACTAAGCTCTTCGTCCCAGCCTGCGTCAAAATCTGCCAGTTCCGCGTCGGTCGTCACCGCTGCGGTTTCGGCTGCCTCAATGGTTTCGGTCTGAAAAGTGTCGTTCATATATATTCCTTTCTGCCGCTATGGTCGCCGGCTTTAGAAATCAGTTTTTCAGGGCTTGTGGTAGTCGCCAAGCCGCCCCAACTCTTGGTCAATGCTTCTAAGATGCTCTTCTATCATGCCTTCGTTTTTCTCAAGCTGATAGGTGCGCTCTATAACGTTGTTATGCTTGTTTACCTTGTCTTCAAGCTGCTCTAAGCGGTAGGCTATGAGAGCCGTGGACTTTCTGTTTGCCATGTAGGTACCGCAGAGCGTGCCCAAAAAGCTCAGAGCGGCAACAATTATTGCTTCGCTCATGCGCCCTCCGCCTGTCAGATGCCGGTTTTGGAACCGGCGATTTCCAGCACCAGAGTTTTCAGAGCGGAAAGCCCTGCCATCAGTGCTGCAAGCAGCATGGTCTTGTCCATCTCAAGGCTGAAGGTGATACCACCAAGGAAGCCCTCAACAAAAGTCCATGCGGCTCTCTCAAGGATGTTTTTCCAGTTCATTTGTTACCTCCTAAATCATTCCCGCCGTGGTTCCGGTCTCTAAAACCTTGCGCTGCAAGGCAGAGAAACCGCCGCCCGTGGGTATTTCCGGCTTGTCGCCCGTCTCAAGCAGCTCACCACCGCCTCCGGGAGAAGGCCCCGGCATGTTCGGTTGAGCCATTTGAGCTGGCATCATAGCCATCTGCATTTGTCTTGTCTGTGTAAGCTCTGCTATCAAAGCCCGTCTTGCGGGAATGTAGCCGTCAGGGATGCGTTCAAGGTACTGGAGTATGTCTATATGACCGTCTCTCAGCAGGTTATCCAGCGTCTGCATAGATGCAATTTCGCTGTAGTAGGAGCTTGCGCCCACATCCAGCTTCAAAGTCATTGGATGCTCTTTCAGCATGGAGAAGTCGAACTCTACTTGAATAGTTTCCGGTGCTGTCATTCCAGCGAAGGTATAAAGCTGCGCTATATCCTCCGGTGTCTCCACGTCCACCTTGCGCTTGCCGTAGTATTCAGCCATGAAATCAAGGTAAATGCGGTGCAAATCCTCAATGCTCATGTAAAGGTTCTGCTTCGTCAGCTCTGTCGGGGTAGAAGCCGCCCTTTGAAGGGCGATGATTGCCGATGTGTTATCTGGTCTGGTGTCACCGAGAGCAACGCTGGTTGCGCCCAGGCTTTCCTCTGTCTGGGTAACGGCCAGTTCAATAAACTGTGCGATTTGCGGGGAGATGGTGGCAGGGTCAAGTATCTTGATGGCGTTGTTGATGTCGCCGCCTGCTACACCTATTGAGCCTCCAACACGGTTGTCAATCTTCTTGATGCGGGTGTTGTCGTATATGTACTTGGGGTAGGCCGTCTTTAGGAAGGACAGCATGGACAGCGCCCAGATTTTGTTGACGAATATCTGGTTGGGGATTAGGCCGGTTATCATGGCCTGTCCGTGGTAGCTGTCCTGAACATAGTCCCAGTTGAGCCAGCACACCGGGTAGAGCTTCAAACCCAAGTCCCAAGGCTCTTTTATGCCGCATTTCTCTGTGAACTCGTAGGCCCAGATAGTTCCGGTCTCTTCGTTTCGCCACAAGAGGAGCAGCACAGTAACCTTGTCGTCGTCTGGAGTCTTGGCAGAGTCTATAAACCGCTGGTCTGTGTCGCTCTGGATGCTTTCCCATTCAGCAAAGCCGTTTTCTTTGGCAGTTTTCCGGGCGTTTCTCAGTGTTTCGCGGGTGGAAATTATTATCCACGGCTGCTCCTGCACATAACGGCTGTTGGGATTGCCAAAGAAGACCCGGTTGTTCTCAACAATCTCAGACTTTATTGCTCCCTTGGCATCCTGCCCGGTTTCGGCTTTTGCGTCCCAATAGCTATAAATGCAGCCGTCAGCTCTTACCGCTGCATCTCTGGCATATACCCGCATCATTGCCGGTATTTTGTTGCGCTCTGCCAAGGCCTCAAACTCGTTGTTTACCACCTGAGCAGGCTGCACCCAGCTCTGCAAATTGGGAAGATTGGACAGCGGCGATGCTGTGACCTTGATGTTGTCCGTCGTGATTGTAGCCACGATAAAGCCGACCACTCTCTTGAGAAAATTAAACTGTGGCGTAGGCAGGCCGTTGGCTTCGACGCCCTCCCATTGCTTGCCTATGTAGAAATTCTCGTTGGCGTTTACAGTCTCGTTGAGCTGGATTGAAGAGTTAAATTTCAGTGCCTTGTCGTACAAAGCAAAGCCGATTTTCTCATCGGGCATGTCTTTGTCATTGAAAAGGCCCTTGATATCATCCATTTAGACCGCCCCCCATCGCTTTTGAGAGGCTATAGTCCATGATGTGCTGCACACCTTCATTGAAAGCCCGTTCAAGGGCAGCGGCATCAATCCCGGCATGGGGGTCTATTGCGTCAATCTGCGTCTGCATGGCTTTCAGGCTGTGTTGGAAGTAAAAAAACATTCCAAGCTCACTTGCTGCCAGCAGAGCCGCAATAATAATTACAAAAGTCATTTGTCCACCTCACTTAAAGGCTGCCTCGCCGCCCACGTTGATAACGTTAATCGTCAGTGAGCGTTCAGAAGTGTCTATGGGTCTGTCGGTGTACCCGCCGTTAACAGCCTGTTTCAAAGCGTTCATGCAGCCGTTGGCACTCTTGGGGTTAGCGACCATGTAGCGCACAAGGTAGCTTTCTCGCTCGTCCTTGGCTTTATCCATGATGGCCCTGTAACGGGCTGCTTCTTCATCGTCGCCGGTGCAGTAACGGTCTATGGTCTGTTTGGAAACACCAAGATAGAGCCTCATCCCGGCAAGATCGGGAAAGTCGCCTTTTTCCTTGCACTCGTTGATGTACTTGTTAACAGCACTCTCAAAGTCGTATGCGCTGAGATATTTTCTCTTGGGGCCTCGTTTAGCCATTGGCTCTCACCTCCTTAAATGAGATAGCTGCCGTCTCCCCTGCCGCACATGTACTCGTCGTAGTCCTCTGCCCCGCCGTCTTCCTCGTCTGTGTATACATGAAGTACCGGGGCTTCTGCCGCCAGCTTGCGGGTGACACAGAAGTAGCGAACAGCGTCAACGTTGTGGGTAATGTCGTGGGGGTCTTTGGAGCAGTCGTTGGGGTTCTTATCGTCAGACTGGATGCTCTCAATGTCGCTCATGGGCTCCTCCAGAGTGTCAAAGAACATCAGCCCAGGTAATTTTTCCGGTACTTCACCTTCGGGGAAAAGGCTCTTTACAAAGGGGTCTTTCAGGGGGATTGGGGCCATCATCTGTTTCATAACCATGTGACCCTGTACTCGGTTGTTGTCCGAGCGCACTATGTTTACTCCCGATGTCTGAAAAATCTCAGCCATGGTGCGTCCGGTGTCTTTCTGCCTGTTCCAGATATCAGGCGGCGCATAGGTTGCGCTTATCTGTTCGTAGGGCATGGTGTGGTCGTTTATTGCCGCCGCCGCATCTGTTACTATCAGCTTGTCGTGCTCATAGTGGCGTATTGCCCAGCACCGCCCGTCCTCGTCCACCGCCCACCAGAAGCAGGTGAACATGTCCAAGCCGTAGTCAAAGCTGCGGTATAGGGGCCAATGTGCCGGGGGTATGAAGGGGCGGACAGTATGGGTATGCCGCCTGAACTCCGGGAAGTAGTTGCCGCCTATAGCGTTCCAATCGCCGTAACGGTAGGCACGTCTCAAATCATCCGGCAGGTCGGCAAGCTGCTTTTTGTATGTGGGGGAGCTTTCCAGCAGCCATGGGTTATCATCAACCGTTGCAAAGATGAAGCTGTAATGCTCCGGGTGCTCGTCTCGCTCCGGGTCGTCCGGGTATGTCCGGTAGTTCCTGTCAACGAAAAGACGCTTCACCCAGTTGTGCCCCACACCTCCGGGGTTACACGTCAGATACATTCTCTTGGGAAACGGCGTTGCGCCTCGCATACAGCCGCCAATGTAGTTGAAGGCTCGCTCTGTAAACTGCGTTGCCTCGTCTATGAATATCCAGTCGTATTCCAGACCGGCGTATTCTGTTTCGCTCTCTTGTCCGGCCCAGTGGCCGAACTTTATTGTTGACCCGTTTTCAAAGGTCATAAGGTGGGAAGTGCCGTTGTAGCTGTAAAGGCTCTTGTCCAGCATCGCCAGAAGCGGCCTTATAATGCCTTCGTCCAAATCGTTGTAGGTCTTACGCATCATCAGGATTTTTATTCCCGGATTGCAGAAAGCTCCACCTACTGCTTTTGTCCTCGCAATATGGCTCTTGCCGCCGCCCTTGGCACCGCCGTATGCAGTAAACAGTGTGGTTGAGTGAAGGAACTGCATCTGCTTGTCAGACACCGTTCCGGGGTCCCACACAAACTCTTTTTTGGTTGTCGTCTGTGGTTTTGCCATGTAAAAACTCCAAAAAAAGCAAAAAGAGCCGAAACCCACAGAAATAATCCATCTGTGGACTTCGGCTCTACATTTAGCCCTTTAACGCCCGACGGCCCTTATTCGGCCCTATATCGTCAGGTCATATTCACTTGAGAGGAGGGGGGAGGCGGGAAAAGGATGAAAAACCGCCTCCCCAGGGTTAGGGAGATGAAAAATGAGAAAAGAACAGCTTTGTTTAAGGCCCAACCGGAATTGCACCGGCGCTGTCAACCGTCAGACAGAGCCACTTTTACGGGCTGTGGCTTATACAGTTTCAAGGAGGAGCACACTATGCGTCCTTGGCACCCCCAGCGGGTCTCGAACCCGCATCCTGATGAACTCATGTCACCTGCTCTGCCTGTTGAGCTATAGGAGCATATAAAGCGGCGTATCACGGCCTAACCGGCCTATGCGGGTTTCGGCTTGTGACCTCTCGAACCACTACCGACCTGTCCAGATACACCGCTGTGGCTTACAGTTCAAGACGCATCGTCTTCTTGCACTTGTCGTTGCGGCACGGGATTACCACATTGCAGCACACAGCTCCGTAATACGCGTCGCCGTTATAGCCGCCGCAGTATGGACACAAAAGCCTCCCGGCCTCCACTCGCGCCTTCTCCGGTGCAAACTTGCGCCTCTTTTCCATCCTCAAGTCCTCATTCTTCACAGTCCCCTTGAATTACTACCAACTGAGCGTTTGTCCGGGACTTCTCGCCCCGTCCTTGCCTTAAAAATACAGGATTTTATTTCAAAGTCAATTCGACAAACACAATTGCACCGCCACTTATACAATTTATAACCCGTTTGTTAATTGAAAGTTCATAAAATATCCCTTGCTATCCCAAGTTTTCCAGAACTGTTTTTGATTTTTTCAGACCCCTTTTCTAAATACCCTACCCCCTATTTTCTCCTACCCCCTCTATC
>JAZNZM010000163.1:0-2101 GCA_045594965.1 Oscillospiraceae bacterium
GAAATGGAATATATGGGAAAGCCCTGGCATCCTCACACCATGGTGGAGGCTCAGAAAGCCGGCATCTCCATGATACTGCAGGAGGCCAACACTATCCCCGGCGTCAGCGTTGCCCAGAACATCTTTTCCGGCAGAGAAAACGAGTTTTCAAAGCTGGGTCTTATTAACATGCCTAAAATGTACCGTGCCGCGGACGAATTGCTTCGCAGCTTCGGTATTGACCATATACGGGGCCGCGACCCCATCGACATCCACACCTTCGAGGACCGCAAGCTTGTGGAGCTTGTGCGCTGCGTGGGTGAGGACACCCGCATCCTTGTTGTGGACGAGACCACCACCGCTCTCTCCCACACAGGCCGCGAAATTCTCTATAAGCTCATACACAGGATGGCCGACGAGGGCAAGAGCGTTGTCTTCGTCTCCCACGACATGGACGAGATACTGGAGCAGTGCTCCTGCCTCACCGTTCTGCGTGACGGCGAGATAATCGGCACCCTCGACCGCAGCGAAATGGGCGCTCCCGGAGCCGTCCAGCGCATCCGCTACATGATGGTGGGCCGGGAGATAGGCGAGAAGTATTACCGTGAGGACTACGATTCCTCCTGCTCCGATACCGTTGCGCTGGAGCTTAAAAATGTCAGCTTCGGGCCTATAAAGGACTTTTCTCTGGAGCTCCACGAGGGCGAGATAGTTGGCATAGGCGGTCTTTCCGGCTGCGGTATGCACGAGATAGGCAGAGCCGCCTACGGCCTTGAGAAGCTCCAAAGCGGCGAAGTGCTCCGCTGCGGCAAGGCTGTAACCAGCTGCCTGAAGGCCATCGACATGGAGATAGGCTATATCTCCAAAAACCGCGACAGCGAAGCCCTCATCCTCGAAGCCCCCATCCAGAACAACATTGTTCTCCCCTCCCTCCGCAGTCTTGTGAAGCTGAGCTTCATAAGCCCCAGAGCGGAGAAGAAAATGTCCGATAAGGAGATCGAAAACTTCCGCATCAAGTGCGGCAGCGGCAGACAGTGGGTGAACACCCTCTCCGGCGGCAACAAGCAGAAGGTCTCCTTCGGCAAGTGGACCGCCCGGGATTCCAAGGTCATTATCATGGACTGCCCCACCCGCGGTGTTGACATCGGCGTTAAACAGGCCATGTATACCATGATCGAGGATATGAAAAAGCAGGGCAAGGCCATCTTGATGATAAGCGAGGAGCTCAGCGAGCTTATCGGCATGGCGGACAGGCTGCTTATAATGAAGGACTTTGAAGTAAAAAAAGAGTTCGCCCGCTCCCCTGAGCTGAAGCAGACGGACATCATCGAATACATGATTTAAGGAGGGGATATAAGTTATGACCGAAACCAAAACCAATCCCATCCTTGGCTGGATAAAGCTCCACAAAAGCGAGATAGGCGCTTACTGCGGCCTTATTTTCTGCATAGTCCTCTTCTCCGTGGTGCCCCCTCTCCGGGGCAAAAGCATCTGGGCGCCCGACAAGCTCTCCACCCTCATGAGCAATGTCATCGTCATGGCTCTGCTCAGCGTGGGCGCCATATTTGTCTACGCCATGGGCAACATGGACGTGAGCATAGGCAAGCAGGTGGGCCTTTATGCCACCATCATAGTGGCTCTGGGCAACTCCACCGGCAGCCTCATCCCCGGTATACTGGTGAGCCTTGTTATCGCCATCGTAATCGGTGCCATGAACGGTGCCATAGGCGAGCTGCTGCACATACATCCCGTTGTCTCATCCGTTGCTTTCATGATGGCTCTGGGAGGTGTCAGCACCGTTACATATAACGGTCTCGGCTCCCGAAACGTGGGTCTCACCAGCATTGACTACCATCTTTTCAAGTCCCCCTGGCTGATGCTGGCCGCTCTTGTAATTGAGGTCATCATCATCACCTATCTCTTCAACTACACCAAGTACGGCAAGTATGCCAAGAGCATAGGCGCTAACCCCGTTGCCGCCGAGCAGAGCGGCATCAACCTTGTGAAGTACAAGATAATCTCCTATGTTATCATGGGCTTCTGCGTGGTGCTGGCCGCCCTCTTCCAGATGGGCTTCACCGGCTCCGCCTCCGACTCCACCGGCACAGGCTTTGAAATGAAC
>JAZNZM010000164.1:0-5406 GCA_045594965.1 Oscillospiraceae bacterium
GGCTGTCTCAGCGCCGCTGAGGCCTATGACGCCATGTATGAGACTGTTTTTGACCTCATAGTGTCCGACATTATGATGCCGGATATTGACGGCTTTGAGTTCGCACGGAATGTCCGGGAGCTGGATAAGCAGATACCCATCCTCTTCATGACCGCCCGTGACGACATAGCCTCCAAGCAGCAGGGTTTTCGCATCGGTGTGGACGACTATATGGTGAAGCCCATTGACCTTGACGAGCTTTTCCTGCGCATAGGTGCGCTGCTGAGAAGGGCAAAGATAGCATCCTCCCGCAAGCTTGAGGTAGGAGAGTTCACTATGGACGCCGATGAGTTTGTGGCAGAGCTTCACGGTGAGGAAATAAGCCTCACCAAGCGGGAATTCAACATTCTCTATAAGCTCCTCAGCTATCCCAAAAAGACCTTCACCCGTCAGCAGCTCATGGACGAATTCTGGGGTGCGGACACGGAAACCGCTCCCAGAGCCGTGGATGTCTACATGACAAAGCTCCGCAGCAAGCTGGCTGACTGCGAGGATTTCGAGATAAAGACCGTTCACGGTCTGGGCTATAAGGCGGTGTTCAAATGAAAGATGTGGAAAGACTGCAGACAGTGCTGCGCTGGCTCAGCAATTTTTTCGCTTTCTTCGTTCTTGTTGCCTTTGTTATCACCTGCTGCATGATGCTCTTTATAAGGATTTTTGCAGCAGATCTGGGAATTGACCTCACCGGGGAGAATCTGGCAGCAGCGGCAAAGATAACATTTCTGAATGTGCTTCTTCTCAGTTTCATTTTCTCCGTAATTGACTCCATACGACGGAAAATCACCGTGGAGCGGCCTGTAAAGCGTATTACGGAAGCCGCTGAAAAGATTACTCAGGGAGATTTCTCCGTGCGCGTTGAAGCCCTAAGCACTTTTGCCACCGACTCCTCCTTCAACAGAATAATAGAGTGTTTCAACCGCATGGCAGAAGAGCTGGGCAGCGTTGAAACTCTGAGGACAGATTTTATCGCCAATGTCTCCCACGAAATGAAGACCCCCCTTGCAGTTATGGGCAACTATGCCACCATGCTCCGCCGTCCCGGGCTTAGCGACGCTCAGCGCATGGAATATGCACAGGCAATAAGCGACAGCTCCCGCCGCCTTGCGGACATGATGAGCAATATACTCAAGCTCAGCCGTCTTGAAAACCAACAGATCTTCCCTCAGCCAACAGACTATGACCTGAGTCGGCAGCTTTGCGAATGTCTGCTGTGCTACGAAAGCGTGTGGGAAGCAAAAAATATTGAGATAGAAACAGACATTGAAGACGGAGTGGAAATAAGGGCCGACGGGGAGCTTTTGTCCCTTGTCTGGAACAATCTCCTTTCCAATGCATTTAAGTTCACCTCCCCGGGCGGCAGGGTTTCCCTGAGCCTCAGCGCAGACGAAAGCCACGCCACCGTCCGCGTCAGCGACACCGGCTGCGGTATGACGGCGGAAGTTGGCGCGCATATCTTTGAGAAATTCTATCAGGGTGACTCTTCCCGTGCCACGCAGGGCAACGGGCTCGGTCTTGCCCTTGTGAAGCGTGTGGTAGATATCACCCGTGGGGAAATAAGCGTGGAGAGCAGCCCCGGTGTGGGCAGCTGCTTCACCGTGAAACTGCGGAGATACTGATATGGATTGGAAAAAACTCTGCATGAAGCTTCTCCACCCCCCTGCGTGGCTCACGGTAATGCTGACGCTTATATGCGCAGCTTCCCTGCCCTATGTGCTTATAAAGGGACTTTCGGAGCATCCCATTGCCTACTGTCTCTATGTTCTTTCCTTTTACACCCTCTGCGTGCTCAGCTATTTGAGCGTCAGGCTGCTGCCCGGCTCTTACAAAAGACTGGTCAGGCGAATACATGCCCACCCTCTCGGACACAGATACATGACCGAGGCCGCCTTTCGCACCAGGGTTTCCCTTTATGCATCACTGTTTATTAACCTTTTCTATGTGGCCATCAACCTCTTGTCATGGTTTTTGTTCCGCTCCTACTGGTTTGTAGTTCTTGCGGTTTATTATGTGATCCTCTCGGTGATGCGTTATCTGCTTCTGGGGTATGTGAGAATAAACGAGCTGGGACAAAACACCGTTGGAGAGCTGAAAAGAGCAAGGCTATGCTCCGCAATACTGCTGCTTCTGAATTTTGTGCTCACAGGAGCGGTCATGATGATACTCTATCAGAACAAGGGCTTCGAGTATCAGGGCATCCTTATCTATGTGATGGCCGCCTATACCTTCTACATTACCGCCCACGCCATTGTGGATCTTGTCAGATACCGTAAATACCGCAGCCCTGTTATGACTTCCTCCAAGCTCATAAGCCTATGTGCTGCCCTTGTGTCCATGCTGGCTTTGGAAACGGCCATGTTTTCCCAGTTTGGCGGAGATATGGCTGCGGAGGACAGGCGGCTTGTGATAGCACTCACAGGCGCGGGAGTCAGCATCGCCGTAATTGTGCTGTCGGTACTCAGCCTTATTTATTGCTCAAAGGAGATAAAGAAAGAGAAAAATGGAAGATAATAAGAGCAGCTTCAACTATACCTACTCCGCAAAGGAGCAGGAGGAAATACGCAGCATACGGAGCAAGTATTCTGCTCCCGTTGAGGACAAAATGGAGCGGCTGCGCGCTCTGGACAAAAAGGCCACTGCAAAGGCACAGACCTGTGCAATCACTCTTGGCGTAATTGGCGCTTTGATTCTTGGCACAGGCATGAGCCTTGCCATGACCAACATTTCCGGTCTCAGCAGCCTTCTCTCCATGCTTATAGGTATTCCCGTAGGTCTTGTGGGCATAGTGCTGGTAGCTCTGGCCCACCCCGTTTACCGCAGGGTGCTGAAAAAAGCACGAAAACGCATTGCCCCTGAGATAATCCGCCTCAGCGACGAGCTTTTAAAATGAACGGCAAAGCACCCACGCCTTTTTCAAGTGAAGGCATGGGTGCTTTGCTGTATACAGTATTATGCAGTTTTTGCTGCTTTCGGTGTTTCAGCCCTTCTTTTTGCTCTCTTCCTCAATCACGCTCAGCGCAGGCTTTACTCCCATAAAATTGGTAAAAGAATACTCGCAGCCCTCATAGCTGAATTTCAGCACCTGACTCAGAAGCCCGCTCCGAATCTTAAGGTTTTGGATTTGGGAAAGCTGAACACAGTATATTTCCTCTCCCAGATTGCTTCTCATGTCCACATCATACAGGCTTAGCTTATTGCCCTTCACACAAAGAGCCACCACACCGTATTCACCTCCGGGCAGCCGTGTAGCCGTGGCGCAAAAACCGGCGCCCCGTTCGTCGCAATATCCATCAGCAATCAGTTTTTCCTGAAATTTTGACATTTTTACCAACTCCTAAACGCTTTTTGCTTTCTCTGAAATTAAAGTTTGTATTTACATTCGCCGCAGCATTTTCCCAGTTCTATAGTGTCGATTTCAACAGGATACAGCGCAGTAGATTTTACATATCCGCAAGAAACCATCTGCATATCATAGCATAATCCGGGATCAATAAATTCCTTCAAGTATGGGCAGTAGCTAAGAGCGTTCTCTTTAATACTACGAAACCTCTGCCATTCATTGACCAAGCCATTTTCTTCACAATAGTGATGACAACATGAAATCACTTCATTATCGGACATTTCAGCAATCTTTCTCATTCTATATCGGATAAGATTCTTCTGCCTTAAAAAATCTCTGGATATATCCGCAAGAAATTTGTTTGCCATTTAATCACCTCTTTAAAACGCACCGGTATTCGTTGGCGTTTTATTCGCTTTGCTTGTTTTATTAACTCGTCCCTCATTTGCTTAGCAATTCAACAGCATCGAAGAGGTTTCTGTATTTCATAGAATTATCTGAACCATAGTCATAGGATTCGCGGGCTTTTTCGGTGCTGATTGCATTCCAAATAAGTGGCAAATCATCACATGAACCGCATTTGCCCAGAAGCCATGCGGCATAGACCTGCGCAGCCTGTGACGATTCCCCCATAAGAATCCGGCGGCACTGCAGGGAAAGATCCTCCGCTTCGTTGGCATAGAGAAATGCAAGATTCAGGTCATCAATTAAAGCATCCGCTGAACTGTTTTTCAAGTCTTCCCGTATTTCGTCCAGCTGTTCGGGGCTGCGCTTATAAAAGCTCTTATAAAACGCACCAAGCTCCGTAATCCCCGAATAAGATACCCGCCCCTCCCCTTTGCGGACGGAAAAGCGGCTGAAAACAATGTCCAGATATCCGTCTGCCAAGCCAATACGGAACTGATATAGCTTCCGCCGTGTTCGTTTTTGCTGTTCTTCCAGCCACGCCGTACGCTTGAATCTGCCGTTAATATATTCCGACAAGCTCAAACCGGTATCGCACAGAAATCCGTACACTCCGTTGAAGCGAAGGCTGTAAGAATAGCGTGGATCATCCAAAGTGCCGACGCCGGATTCCTCCCATTCCCGGCAGCACTGCAGGCATATAATAAGCTCCCGACGGCTGTGATCCATTTTTACGGAACAGATTTTGCTGTCATGGAAATAGTCGGACACAAGATACTTTTGAACCGCTTTCTCCAGAGGGAACTCTGCTTCAAAGTCATAGTAGTTATACATGGCATACCTCAGCAAGGTTTTGGCAATCGTCTACGGTTTTTATCATTTTTCAACCCTCTCACAAATGATAACACAGCCTCGAGGTTTTCTCAAGACAGCCGCTGTGAAAATGGCTACGCAGCGGCCGCTTTTTACGATCAGGTGTGATTTCAGAAATATGGTTATAGGAGATTATCGTTTACATCCTCAACTGTTTTTGCTAAAATGCAATCGAGGATTTGAACACAAAGCAGCTTTGCTGCATTGTGTCAGCAAACGACGCAGTATAAGGAGGACAATCATGAACAAGGTGTTCAAACATAACGATCCGGACGAATGCCATGACAACACTCTTACGCTGCACGATTGCGCTGCCGAAAAAATAGATTATTCAGAGGGAGTTCTTCGCTTTTCTTTCCCGGACGGAATCTGGATATTTCCCCGGCACAGCGAAAACAAACTGAATAAAACCGTACGCACAGACGCAGCCACAGCAGACTTTTCCGTTGAGGACATTGATGATATTTCAGTCGATGTATTTACAAAGGGACTCTTCGGCAGAAAGACGGTAGAAATATGGGATATGGATGAGCTCATGAGAGCTGTAAACTGCGGCAAATGTGTGATAGAGTTTATTTTTCAGTACAGGACATATTTTGAACAGATGTGGAGATGCGCCATTCGATCCCGGAGAAAGCCTTATTACAGAGAATGTCAGCTTCACTTGCCGAAAACAAGGGCGGTATATCGTTGGAACAGCCTGAGAGCAGACCGCGAATGGTAACGAACATACCGAAGGCATATATCATCCA
>JAZNZM010000165.1:0-3484 GCA_045594965.1 Oscillospiraceae bacterium
TGTGGGCATCGACCCCTACGTCGCTGCGTTAAAAAAATGTGCCGGGGGCACATTTTTAGCATCCCACCGCAGCGGCTATGCCGCGAGGAGGGAAGTTGGTGGATACAGCACCCCGTAGGGGGGGCTGGCCTCAGCCCGCCGCCAAAATTCGGGACGGGAAACCCGTTCCCTACGAAAGGAAATCGCGCACCCGTAGGGGACGGACACCTGGCCGGCCCGTAAACGGAACGGTCAGGACCGTTCCCTACGAGCAGCACTGTCAATAAGCATTCCGTATATCTGTTTCAGGAGAATCACCCATGAGATACACAGCCCGAAAGCTTGAAAAATGCTTCGACATCACGGAGCTGTATTCCGTCCACTATTTCGAATACTCCAGCTCCTACTCCTTCATCGGGGAGGATCACGATTTCTGGGAGCTTGTATATGTGGACTCCGGCTCCATTCTTGTCACCGCCAATCAGGAGTGCCGAAGCCTCAGCCGGGGCCAGCTCCTGTTCCACCCTCCCGGGGAGTTCCACGCCCTTGCGGCCAACGGCATCGAGGCTCCAAACCTTGTTGTCATCGGCTTTGGCTGCAAGAGTCCGGCTATGGAATTTTTCAGGGGCTACACGGCCTTTCTCGGTGCCGCTGAGCGCGCACTGCTGGCAAGGGCGGTGGAGGAGAGCCGCCTTGCCTACCTGACCCCTCTGGATGACCCCACCACCACAAGCCTGCATCCGAGACCCGATGCCCCTCCAGGTGCCGAGCAGCTAATAAAAGCAGCGCTGGAGGAGCTTCTGGTGCTGCTCTGCCGCCGCGTGGAGAGCTCCCCTGTGGAGAGCGGAAAGCTCCGGGGAGGCAGCACCGCCGCCGAGGCCATCAGGGAATATCTTGAGCAGCGCCTTGACCAGTCCCTCACAGTGGAGCAGATATGCCGGGACAACATGATAGGCCGCAGCCAGCTGCAGAAGCTCTTTCACGACGAGACCGGCGGCGGCATCATGGAATACTTCTCCGCTCTGAAAATCAAGGCCGCAAGACGGATGATAAGAGAGGGCAGGCTGAACATGACCCAGATAGCCCTTCACCTTGGCTTCCAGTCCGTCCACTATTTCTCCCGACGCTTCAAGCAGTTCACAGGTATGAGCCCCAGCGAGTATGCGGAAAGCGTCAAGATGCTTGCGGAGGCAAACCACAGTCTGTCGGACAATCGTGCAAATAATTTGTAATATTAACTATTCCATTTTTCGAGGAAATACTATATACTATATTAGTTGACAATATTCTGAAAAAACTTACTACTGAAAGGAAGATCGGCCATGTCCATTCTTGTTACCGGCGGCGCCGGCTATATCGGCAGCCACGCCTGCGTTGAACTCATTGAGGCAGGTTATGACATCATCGTTGTGGATAATCTCTCCAACTCCTGCGAGGAATCCCTCGCCCGTGTAGAAAAGATAACCGGCAAAGCCATCCCCTTTATCAATACCGAGCTCTGCGACGAGGCGGCCACCGAGGCAGTTTTCGCTCAGTATCCCGACATCGAGGCTGTTATGCACTTCGCCGGTCTCAAGGCCGTGGGCGAGAGCGTCTCCAAGCCCCTTGAGTATTACTCCAACAACCTCATCAGCACCCTGAACCTGCTGAATGTTATGCGCCGCCACGGAGTGAAGAACTTTGTGTTCTCCTCCTCCGCCACCGTTTACGGAGATCCTGCCAGCGTCCCCATCAGCGAGGACTTCCCCACCGGCGGCACCACCAATCCCTACGGCACTACCAAGCTCTTCATTGAGCGCATTCTCATTGACTACTGCAAGGCAGACCCCAGCCTGAATGTGGCGCTGCTCCGCTACTTCAACCCCATCGGTGCCCACGAGAGCGGTCTCATCGGCGAGGACCCCAACGGCATCCCCAATAACCTCGTGCCCTATATCGCACAGGTGGCCGTGGGCAAGCTCGCCAAGCTCCATGTTTACGGCGATGACTATCCCACCAAAGACGGCACCGGTGTCCGCGACTACATCCACGTTGTTGACCTTGCAAAGGGTCATGTTTCCGCTCTGAAGAAGCTGGAGACCGGCTGCGGAATGTTCATCTGCAATCTTGGCACCGGCAACGGCTACAGCGTTCTTGAGGTGCTCCGCGCCTACGAAAAGGCCTGCGGCAAGACCCTGCCCTATGTTATCGACCCCCGCCGCCCCGGCGACATTGCCGAGTGCTATGCCGAGCCTAAGAAGGCCTTCGAGGAAATGGGCTGGAAGGCTGAGCTTGGCATCGAGGAAATGTGCGCAAGCAGCTGGAAGTGGCAGAGCATGAACCCCAACGGTTTTAAGGCCGAGTAAGGCCGCGCATCAGTATTTGAGAGGAGAACAAAAATGACTAAACCTGTTCTTGTAGTTATGGCAGCAGGCATGGGCAGCCGCTACGGCGGTCTCAAGCAGATCGACCCCGTTGGCAACCATGGCCAGCTTATTATAGACTATTCCATTTATGACGCCGTCCGCGCCGGCTTTGAGACCGTGGTCTTCGTCATCAAGCACGAGATCGAGGACGCATTCAAAGAGGCCATCGGTGCCCGTATGGAGAAAATCTGCAATGTGAAGTATGCCTATCAGGAGCTTGATGACCTCCCCGAGGGCTACTCTGTTCCCGAAGGACGCAGCAAGCCCTGGGGCACCTGCCACGCCATTCTGGCAGCCCGCAAGGTGGTTGACGGTCCCTTCGCCGTTGTGAATGCCGACGACTACTACGGACCCGAGGCTTTCAAGACCATTTATGACTATCTGGCCAGCCACGAGGACAGCGAGAACTGCTATGAGTTTTCCATGGTGGGCTATCTTCTGGGCAACACCGTCACCGAGCACGGCCATGTGGCCCGCGGTGTCTGCGTGGAGGACGAGGATAACTTCCTTGTCTCCGTGACCGAGCGCACCCACATTGAAAAGGACGGCGAGAATGCCCGCTTCACCGAGGACGGCGGCGAGACCTGGGAAGCTCTCCCCGGCGACACAATCGTTTCCATGAACCTCTGGGGTCTCAGCTCCGCATTTATGCCCGAGGCAGAAGCCCGCTTCGGCGCTTTCCTTGACAAGGCTCTGGTTGAAAATCCCCTGAAGGGCGAGTATTTCCTGCCCAGCGTTATCAGCGCTCTTATTGGTGAGGGCAAGGCCCGCGCCATGGTTCTCCGCTCTCCCGACAAGTGGTACGGTGTCACCTATCAGGCCGATAAGCCTGTTGTTGTGGCTGCCATTGCCGAAAAGACCGCCGCCGGGGTCTATCCCGACAAGCTCTGGGAGGTATAAGTCATGCCTGATGTAGCAAAGTATCTGCTTGAAGAAGTTCTGGGAGCCTTCGACTTCGGCGCTCCCGTTGTTGGCGCTGTCCGCTACGGACACGGCCACATAAACGTCACCTTCTGTGTCCACACCCAGCCCGAGGATGACTACTGCGACTGCTTCATTCTTCAGCGCATGAGCGCTGCCGCTTTCAAGCATCCTGAGCA
>JAZNZM010000166.1:0-3267 GCA_045594965.1 Oscillospiraceae bacterium
AGAGTGAACTGAATATCATCGTTTATTCTGCCGATTTTATTAGATGCCATAATCCTATCTCCTAAAATAAGGGGCGCTTGGATATTCATCTAAGCGCCCGCAATGTATCATATTGACTCAGGGATTGATCTGCTCCATAACGAAGCATTCGATAACGTCGCCGACCTTGATGTCGTTGAACTTTTCAACCTGCATGCCGCATTCGAAGTTGGTGGCAACTTCCTTGACGTCGTCCTTGAAGCGGCGGAGAGATGCCAGCTCGCCTTCGTGGATAACAATATTGTCACGGAGGACGCGCACCTGGCAGCCGCGCTGGATCTTACCGTCGGAGACATAGCAGCCGCAGACGGTGCCGACCTTGCTGACCTTGTAGGTCTCGCGAACCTCGGCATGGCCGATGATGGCTTCCTGATACTTGGGAGCCAGCATACCCTTCATAGCAGCCTCGATCTCGTTGATGCAGTCATAAATGACGCGGTACATACGAAGATCAACACCGCTTCTGGCAGCGCTGTCTCGGGCAGCATTGTCGGGACGGACATTGAAGCCAACGATAACGGCGCCGGAGGTGGCAGCCAGCATAACGTCGCTTTCGTTGATTGCACCGACTGCGCTGTGGATAACTCTCACACGCACTTCCTCGTTGGTCATCTTCTCAAGGGAGGCCTTGACAGCCTCAGCGGAGCCCTGAACGTCAGCCTTGACAATGATATTGAAGTCCTTAAGATCGCCCTGCTTGATCTGGGCAAAGAGGTCATCAAGAGTGACCTTGCGGTTGCCGCCCAGAGTCTGGTTCTTCTGCTGCTCCTTGCGCTCCTCAACAAGCTCACGGGCCATACGCTCGTCAGCGACGGCATTGAAGATGTCGCCTGCATTGGGAACTTCGCTCATACCGGTGATCTCAACAGGAACGGAGGGACCTGCGGATGTGACGCGCTGACCCTTATCGTTGGTCATGGTACGGACACGGCCAACGGAAGTGCCTGCAATGATGATGTCACCGGAATTCAGAGTGCCGTTCTGAACCAGAACAGTCATGATGGGGCCGCGGCCCTTGTCCAGACGGGCCTCAATAACGGTACCCTTGGCTGCACGGTTGGGATTGGCCTTGAGCTCCTGAACCTCAGCCAGAACAACAAGGTTCTCAAGAAGATCTTCGATACCGATTTTCTTCTTTGCAGAAATGGGGCAAACAATGGTGTCGCCGCCCCACTCTTCGGGAACTATGTCATACTCGGTGAGCTGCTGCTTGATGCGGTCGGGGTTTGCGCCAACTGTATCTATCTTATTGATGGCAACAACGATGGGGATGCCTGCTGCCTTTGCATGATTGATAGACTCAATGGTCTGGGGCATGATACCGTCATCCGCTGCGACAACCAGAATGGCGATATCGGTTATCATGGCACCGCGGGCACGCATGGAGGTGAATGCCTCATGACCGGGGGTGTCAAGGAAGGTTATGGGGCTTCCGTTGATCTCAACGGTGTAAGCACCGATATGCTGGGTAATGCCGCCGGCCTCGCCGGAAGCAACATTTGCATGACGGATGCAGTCCAGCAGAGAGGTCTTGCCGTGGTCAACGTGACCCATAACAACAACAACGGGAGCGCGGGAGAGGAGCTCCTCGGGCTTATCCTCGTGGTCGTCGATAAGACGCTCTTCAACGGTGACAATAACTTCCTTTTCAACAACGCAGCCCAGCTCCATGGCAACAAGGGCAGCGGTGTCATAGTCGATTATCTCGGAAACAGAGGCGAAAACACCCAGCTTAATAAGCTGCTTGATAACCTCTGCAGCGGTCTTCTTCATGCGGGAAGCAAGCTCACCGACAGCGATCTCATCGGGAATGGAAACCTTGGTAGGCTGCTTCTTCGCGATTTCAAGCTGCAGACGCTGCATCTTGTCCTTTTCTTCCTGACGACGCTTATTGGAGGGGTTCTGAGCCTGACGCTGCTTATTGCGGCTCCCGAACTTCTCCTTGCCGCCGCGCTGTTTCTCACCGCGCTCGCCTGCAAGATTATCAAACTTCTCGTCGTACTTGCTCAGGTTGGTGTTGGTATTGCCGCGGGTGTCCACAATGCGCTTTTCCGCAACCTGTCTGGGCACATGGGGCTTCTGTTCCTTCTTGGGCTGGGGGGCTGCCTGCTGGGGTGCAGACTGCTGGGGTGGCGTGGGCTGCTGCCCCTTATTCTGCGGCTGGGGACCTTCGCCCTGCGGCTGAGGACCCTTGCCCTGCTGGGGGGCGGGCTTTTTCGCGGGGGCTTTGGGTGCGGGCACCGCAAAGACCTCGGCAATGGACTCCATCTGGTTATGCTGGGTCAGATATTCGAAAATGAGATCCAGCTCGTTGTTTTCAAGAACTTGCATATGGTTTTTGGGTGCGGAGGCATACTCCGTCAATATCTCGGAGATGGTCTTGCTTGTCATATTAAAGTCCTTGGCCACCTCATGAATTCTGTATTTTATCAAACCGCTCATACGCTTTTCTTCCTCCTAATACCCGTTTTTCTGCCGCTGACTGCCTTGCTTTTTTCCGACTTGCGCTTATCAATGCGCTGCTGTAATGCTTTTATGCGTTCATAGCTCTCCAAAAACTTTTCGGGGCTTTCATCGGCAAGGGCCTTCAAAAAGGCCCCTGCGAGACCAAGATCCGTTATGGCCGCCATAGAGCAGCCGCTCTTACCTGTGATGCTCGCTATTTCGTCCTTGGTGAAGGGAACCTCCACCAGTATTGTGCCTGTTTCATATACATATCCCTCCGCGCGGCGCTTTGCACCATCGGAGGTATCACTGGCAACAATCAGAATTCTGGCCTTGCCGGCTTTTACGAGACCTGAGGAATTATCCTCTCCTGTCTCAATGCCGCCGCTTTTTCTGGCTATTCCCAGATAGTTCAGTGCTTTACTCATTCCCCGCCTCCATCTGCTCTGTAAGCTGAGCATAGATTTCCTGGGGAATGGCCGTGTCAAAGGCTCTCTCAATGGCCTTGCTCTTCATGGCCTTTTTGAGACAGGCCATGTCGGGACACACATAGGCCCCGCGACCGCTGGCCTTGCCCTTGAAGTCCAGACTTATGCTGCCCTCCGGGGACCTCACCACACGGATAAGCTCCCGCTTTGGTTTCATTTCACGGCAGCCAAGGCACTGCCGCATAGGTATTTTCTTTTGCACTTTGGCCGCCTCCTCTTTTACAATTATGGATTATGCCTCGCTCTCAGGCTTGATGTCTATCTTATATCCGGTGAGCTTTGCTGCGAGACGGGC
>JAZNZM010000167.1:0-20620 GCA_045594965.1 Oscillospiraceae bacterium
AGAAGAACGCAGTCATCGATTTTGAGATCGCTCTTTACCCCGAGGTAAAGCTGGGTGAGTACAAGGGTCTCGAGGTCTATAAGGAGACCGCTGAGGTCAGCGAAGAAGAAATCGCTGCTGAGCTCGCAAAGGAGCAGAAGAAGGGCGCACGCATCGCGGTTGTTGAGCGCGAGGCTGCCAACGGTGATACCGCAAACATTGATTTCGAAGGCTTCAAGGATGGAGTTCCCTTTGATGGCGGCAAGGGCGAAGGCTTTGATCTCACTCTCGGCTCCGGCAGCTTTGTCCCCGGCTTCGAGGAGCAGGTCGTTGGCATGAAGGCAGGCGAGGAGAAGGACATCGACATCACCTTCCCCGAGAACTACACCCCCGAGCTGGCCGGTGCAGCCGTTGTTTTCCATGTTAAGGTCAATGAGGTCAAGGAGACCGTTCTTCCCGAGCTGGATGACGAGTTCGCCAAGGACGTTTCTGAGTTTGACACTCTTGAGGAGTATAAGGCTTCCCTGAAGGAAGAGATTGCAAACCGCAAGAGCGAGAACATTGAGAAGGACTTCAAGGCTGCTGTTCTGCAGAAGGCTGTTGACAACATGGAAGTTGAAGTTCCCGATGTTATGGTTGACGATCAGGTCAACAATGTCTGCGAGGACTATGCACCCAACTGCGCAATGCAGGGCATGGAATTCAGCCAGTACCTTGGCATGATGGGTATGGATGAGATGACCTTCCGCAGCATGATCCGTCCCTCTGCTGCCAACGAAGTCCGCACCCAGATCTTCCTTGAGGCCTGCGCTGAGGCTGAGGGTATCGTCATTGCTGATGAGGATATCGAGAAGGAGTACAGCGTTGCTGCCGAAGCTTACAGCATGGATGTTGAAGAGCTGAAGAAGGCTATCTCCACCGAGATCATTGCACGCGACCTCAAGATGAGAAAGGCCGCTGACATCGTTGCAGAGGCTGCTGTTGCCACCGACAAGAAGCCCGAAGACGCTGAATAAGAATAATAGAGAAAAGAATAGGATATGCTCTCTTGGATAGCTGAAAATATTATTCAATAAAGGAGAGTTACTAATATGAGCTTTATTCCCTATGTTGTTGAGCAGACCTCCCGCGGAGAGCGCTCTTATGACATTTTTTCCCGACTTCTCAATGACCGCATAATTATGCTTTCCGAGGAAGTCAACTCCACCACAGCAAGCCTCATCGTGGCTCAGCTTCTTTTCCTTGAAGCTCAGGACCCTGATAAGGATATACAGTTCTACATCAATTCTCCCGGCGGCTCTGTCACCGATGGCATGGCTATTTATGACACCATGCAGTACATCAAATGCGATGTTTCCACCATCTGTGTCGGCATGGCAGCCTCCATGGGGGCTTTCCTTCTCTCTGCCGGAGCAAAGGGTAAGCGCATCGCTCTTCCCAATGCGGAGATCATGATCCATCAGCCCTCTGCCGGCACTCAGGGTCAGGTCACCGATATGGCCATCCATCTTAAGAGACTGGAGACCATCAAAGAGCGCATGAACCGCATCATGGCTGAGAATTGCGGTAAGAGTGTTGAGCAGGTTACTGCCGACTGCGAGCGGGATAATTTCATGACCGCCCAGCAGGCTCTTGAATATGGCCTTATCGATAAGGTCATTTCCAAAAGATAAACTTCGCTAAGTGTTTAGGGGGTAATTATTATTACCCCCTCAAATGCATATTTTGAGGTTTTTTCCTCAAAGGCAATTTCCCGTTTTAGGAGAAGAAAAATGGCCAAAAATGACAATATCAGATGCTCTTTCTGCGGCAGAACACAGGAACAGGTAAACCGCATGATAGCCGGAAGCGGAAGCTATATATGCGATGAATGTGTGCGCCTTTGCATGGGCATTATTGACCAGAACTACGATTTCAGGGAAAACGATTATGAAGGCACAAGCTGTGAAGGTATGGAGCTGAATTTCGGTGACCTTCCCAAGCCTGCTGAAATAAAAGCTGCCCTTGATGACTATATAATCGGCCAGGATAAGGCCAAAATTGCACTCAGTGTTGCTGTTTATAACCACTATAAGCGTATACTTCACGGCAGTGAGGACAGCGATGTTGAACTGCAGAAAAGCAACATTCTCCTTGTCGGTCCCACCGGAAGCGGCAAGACCCTCTTTGCCCAGACCATGGCAAAAATGCTGGATGTGCCCTTTGCAATAGCGGATGCCACAACCTTGACCGAGGCCGGTTATGTGGGCGAGGATGTTGAGAACATACTTCTCCGACTCCTTCAGGCAGCTGATTTTGATGTGGAGCGCGCCGAGCATGGCATAATTTACATCGATGAGATGGACAAAATTTCACGCAAGAGCGAGAATACCTCCATTACCCGCGATGTGTCCGGTGAGGGAGTACAGCAGGCTCTGCTGAAGATCCTTGAAGGCACTGTTGCCAATGTTCCGCCGCAGGGAGGCAGAAAGCATCCCCAGCAGGAGTTTATCTCCGTTGATACCAGCAACATCATGTTTATCTGCGGCGGTGCCTTTGACGGCATCGAGAAGATAATCGAGCAGCGTCTCGATAAAAAGAGCATGGGATTCGGAGCTGATATCAAGAGCAGCAAGGAGAGAAATGTGGGCGAGACTCTGCAGCATATTCAGCAGCAGGATCTTCTCCGATTTGGTATAATTCCTGAGCTTATCGGCCGACTGCCTGTGGTAACTCCTCTGAATTCTCTCAGCCGCGAGGACCTTATCCGTATCCTCACCGAGCCCAGAAACGCTCTCACCCGTCAGTACAAGGCTCTCATGGCAATGGACGATGTGGAGCTTATTTTTGAAGAGGATGCCCTTGGAGCAATTGCCGACAAGGCAATTGAGAAGGAAATAGGCGCACGAGGCCTCAGAAGTGTTGTGGAAGCTGTAATGACCAAGGTTATGTTTGAAGTTCCCTCCGATGAGAGCATTACTCAGGTACGCATAACAGCTGACTGCGTAATAAAGGGCTCTGATCCCGAAATAATCAGAAAAACCGCATAAGCGAAAAGAGTGGATACTCAAGGGCGAAGCGGAACCTGCTTCGCCCTTTTTATTTCTACCCCAATCCCCCACAGAAGGAGGAATATTCATTGGACTATAAAAATTTAGTAAGCAAAATGCCGCTGTTGCCCCTTCGCGGCATAAATGTATTTCCGGGCATGGTGGTGAACTTTGATGTTGAGCGTCCCATGTCAGTGGCTGCTCTGAACGCAGCAATCGGCTCTGAGCAGGAGATATTTCTTCTGACCCAGAAGGATGTTGCTACCCCGGTTCCCAGAAGTGATGATCTCTACGAGCTGGGCACGGTATGCACCATTCATCAGGTTCTTAAAATTCCCGGCAGCAATATCGTCAAGGTCATGGTGGAGGGCAGGCACCGTGCCCGAGTTATCAAGATTGAGGAGAGCAAGCCCTGCTATTATGCCAGTATCATGCGCGTGAAGGAGTCGGAAACCCCATCCCTCACTCCAAAGGTTGAAGCAACCATAAGAAACTGCATCAATCTTTTTGATGAATACTGTGAAATTTCCGGCACCGTTGCTCCCGATACTTTCCTGAATATCGCGGAAAATACTGATCCCGGTTATGTGGCCGACTATGTGGCCCAGAACGTTTTTCTCAAGCATAGCGATAAGCAGGAGATACTGGAGGAGCTTAATCCCCTCCGCCGCGTTGAAAAGCTTATAAAGCTTCTCAACAGAGAAATCAATGTTATCAGCCTTGAAAAGAGCATTGAGGAAGTAACAAAGGAAGAGATGAACCGCGCTCAGCGGGATTATTACCTCCGTGAGCAGATGAAGGTGATCCAGCGTGAGCTTGGCGGCGATGTGTATGACGATTCCGGGGACGAGATAGGCGAGTACAGAGAGAAGATACTTGCCCTTCATCTCCCCAAAGAGACAGAGGAAAAGCTCCTTAAGGAGCTGAGCCGACTTGCCAAGCAGCCCTTTGGCAGCAGTGAGGGCGCAGTGCTGCGTACTTATCTGGATGTCTGCCTTGAGATGCCCTGGAACAGCCGCACCCAGGATACCACCGATATAGAAAAGGCCAAAAAGTGTCTTGATGAAGACCACTTCGGCCTTGACAAGGTCAAGGATCGCATTATCGAATATCTGGCAGTTCGTCAGCTGGCTCCCAATCTTAAAGGAAGCGTTCTCTGTCTCGTCGGACCTCCCGGTGTCGGCAAGACCAGTATAGCCATGTCCATTGCAAGAGCCACAAACCGAAAGCTGGCTCGTATTTCCCTTGGCGGTGTTCATGACGAAGCTGAGATCCGCGGTCATAGAAAGACCTATGTGGGTTCCATGCCCGGACGCATTATTTCCGGCCTGCAGCAGGCAAAGAGCATGAACCCCGTTATGGTGCTGGACGAGATAGACAAGCTTGGCAGTGATTATAAGGGCGACCCCTCTGCCGCCTTGCTTGAAGCCCTTGACGGAGAGCAAAACGGATCCTTCAGAGATAATTTCCTTGAGATACCTGTTGACCTTGGAGAGGTGTTTTTCATCACCACAGCAAATACCACATCCACCATTCCCAGAGCGCTTCTGGACCGTATGGAGGTAATAGAGCTCAGCAGCTACACCGACGAGGAAAAGCTCTCCATTGCAAGGGATCATCTTCTGCCCAAGCAGAGAAAGAAGCACGGACTTAATGCCCGCAGCCTCAAAATAAGTGACGATGCCATCCGTGAAATAATAGCTGATTATACCCGCGAGTCCGGTGTCCGAATCCTTGAACGCCAGATTGCAGCCGTGTGCCGTAAAACAGCCCGTATTATCGCGGAAGGCCAGCGCAAGAGCCTCAACCTGAAAGCAGGTATGCTTGAGACCTATCTTGGCGCTCCCAGATATAAGACCGATAAGGTCTATAAGAGAGACGAGGTGGGTCTTGTCCGCGGTCTTGCATGGACTGCTGTGGGCGGTGAGGTTCTGGATGTGGAAGCCACAGTGATGGATGGAACCGGCAAGCTTGAGCTTACAGGTAATATCGGTCAGGTGATGCAGGAAAGTGCCAAGGCTGCTCTCAGCTATATCCGCAGCAGAGCTGTAAGTCTTGGAATTGATCCTGAGTTCTATAAGAAGAAGGATATCCATATCCACTTCCCTGAAGGCGCCGTTCCCAAGGATGGACCTTCCGCCGGCATTACTATCACTATTGCCCTTATCTCCGCGCTTACGGGTGCACCTGTGCGCCGTGATATTGCCATGACAGGTGAGATAAGTCTCAGAGGCCGGGTTATGGCAATAGGCGGACTTAAGGAGAAAACCATGGCTGCTCTGCGCACCGGCATACACACCGTTATTATCCCTGCGGACAACGAAAAAGATCTGCAGGAAATAGACCAGAGCGTCCGTGCTGCCCTGAACTTTATATGCACAGACCATGTGGATAAAATTCTGGATACAGCTCTCATCCGCAGCGAAGCTTCCCAGTCGCTTTCTGAGAATTCAGAGAGCACTGCAATGCCTATTCCCGATGCAGGGGAGGGCCAGCGCCGCAGCATAAGACAGTAGGTGAAAGAGTATGAATCTTCATAATGTTGAATTTATCAAATCTGCTGCCTCCGCATCGGGATTTATCCGTGACGGACGCCCTACAATAGTTTTTTCCGGCAAGAGTAATGTTGGCAAGTCTTCTGTGATAAACAAGCTCCTGAACCGCAAGAACTTTGCACGTGTGGGGGCACAGCCCGGTAAGACCATCCATGTCAACTATTTCCTTATTGACAAGACCGCGTATTTTGTTGACCTGCCCGGCTATGGCTATGCCAAGGTAAGCAAGGATGAGCGGGATCGTTGGGGAGCGCTTATGGAACGCTTTTTTGAAGAGCCGGAGCTTATCACCCTTGGGGTTATGATCGTGGACTCCAGACATAAGCCAACTGCTGACGACTGCACTATGGCAGGATGGTTCAAGTCCACCGGCTGCAGCCTTGTCATTGTTGCAAATAAGATTGATAAGCTTAAAAAGAGCGAGATCGAGCCCAATATGCAGCGCATCCGTGAAACCCTTGAGCTTGAAGATTCAACTCCTGTTATTCCTTTCTCGGCAGAGAAAGGAAACGGCAGAGACGAGCTTCTTGGAAAGATAATGGAATATTGCTGAGATTAATAAACCGTCTGTCTATACTGTTGCGGCATAGACAGACGGTTTATTATAATATGGCAGACCATGGTTGTTGTGTCCTTTTTTTCTTGAAGGGTTTTTCTCTTTGTGCTATAATCCAAAATTGAAATGATGCTTGGATATCCGGCTGAAAACCGTTTATCTGAGACGGAAACAGGAATGGAGTGACCCAATATGAAAAAGCTTATAAGTTTGTTCGCGGCATTGTGCCTCTGCGCTGTTATTCTTGCAGCCATGCCTGTCACGGCCAGTGCAGACAGCAGTGGTGACTGGGAATATACAGTCAAAGCAGGTCAGGCAACAGTAACAAAGTATAACGGTACGGACGCTGTTGTAACAGTGCCAGAGCTTTTTGAAGATCTCTATCAGGTGGTTGCCATCGGCCCCAATGCCTTTAAGGATAATACCACAATGACACAGATCGTTTTCCCCAAAAAGCTCAGTTCCATAGGAGAAAGCGCTTTTGAGGGCTGCGTTTCCCTTGTTGAACTGACTCTCCCCGAAACTCTTAAGAATCTTGGCAATTTCTCTTTCCGTGGATGTACCAAGCTTGTCAAGATAAACATATTCAGCACTGCCCTTGAGGATATCAAGCCCATACTTAAGTACGGAACATACGGAGATGTGATCAATTACGGTCAGCCGTTTTACAATGCAGGTACTGCAGGAGAAGGCATAGAAGTCATTTTTGCTGATGGCTCCCGTGTGCCTGCTCATCTGTTCGATGCGTATTCAGGAGTGGAATTTGCAGCTAATGTTATCTCCGTTACTTTTGAGGACGGTGTTCGTGAAATAGGGGCTTTTGCTTTTGCCAATTGCCCCGGAATCGAAAAAATTAATCTCGGTACTGTTACCGATATAGGAAGCAGTGCTTTTTTGAAATGCACAGACCTTAACGAAATCACGTGGTCTGATGACCTTGCTGTAATAGGCTCCGGTGCTTTTCAAAGCTGCACAAAGATAAGCACGCTCCAGCTGCCCAAGAGCCTTACAACTATAGGAGATGATGCATTCAACGGATGCACCAAACTCGCCGAACTTGATCTGCCCCAGAAGCTCAGCACCATCGGTGCAAGAGCATTTATAGAGTGCTTGAGCCTCACTGATGTCACTCTCAACGAGGGCCTTACAAGCATCGGCAACAATGCTTTCAAGGGCTGCACCAAGCTCACAAAGCTTACAGTAAACAGCATTGCCCTTGAGGATATCAAATCCATACTTAAATATGGCACCTACGGAGATGTTGTAGGCTATGACGAGCCCTTCCATACCGCCGGTACTGCTGCTGACGGTATTGAGGTAGTTTTTGGCGAAAGCTGCACCCGTATTCCCGCAAATATGTTCTATGCATTCTCAGGACCTGAAAATGCTGCCAACATTGTTTCTGTAAGCATTTCCGATGAAACTCAGAACGGCGTAAGCGAAATAGGTTCCAATGCCTTCCGCAGCTGCACCTCTCTCGAATCTTTTGATTTCGGCAGCGCAGTTACTATTGGAACCGGTGCCTTTGAGAGCTGCACAGGCCTTAAGAGCTTTAACTGGTCTGAAAAGCTTGCAAGCATAGGCTCTGATGCATTCAAGGGCTGCACAAAAATAGCTTCTCTCAGCCTGCCTGCCAGCCTCACAGCTATTGATAAGGAGGCCTTCAAAGGCTGCACCAATCTTTCTTCGATTTCCTTCCCTGCAGGCCTTACTTCCATAGGAGACAGTGCCTTTGTTGACTGCGTAAATCTTACAGAGCTGACACTTCCCGAGAAACTGACATCTCTTGGCAAGGAATGCTTCCGGGGCTGCACCGGCATAAGCACCGTCAATGTAAATTCTGTGGCCCTTGAGGACATAAAGTCCATTCTTAAATATGGTACATATGGTGATGTAGTGGGTTACTATCAGCCCTTCTGCGGCATAGGCACTGCCGGCACCGGTGTAACTGTAAGCTTCTCCGATACCTGCACCCGTATCCCGGCTAATATGTTCCATGCATATTCCGGAGCTGATACTTCTCCTGTGATCAATAAGCTTATTGTGGGCAAGGGTGTGACTGAGATTGGCGATAATGCCTTTACCAACTGTGATGAGTTAAGCGAGATCATCTTTAACTGCCCAACACCCACCATGGCTGAAAATATGTTCGGAGGAGTTGTGGCAACTGCTTATCATCCCGGCTGGCCTGCAGAGGACCGGAAGGATTATGGGGGAATGATCACTTGGGTTCTTTCCGAAAACTGCATACATGCAGAGACTGAGCTTGCCAATGAAAAGGCCGCTGATTGCCTGAATCCCGGTTACACCGGCGATAAGGTCTGCACTGTGTGCGGAGAGACGGTTGAGATCGGCACCGCCACTGAAGCCCTTGACCATAGCTTTGGTGAGTATGTGAGTGACGGCAATGCCACTTGTACTACAGACGGCACAAAGACTGCCGGCTGCACACGCGAAGGATGCAGCGTCACCGACACCGTTGCTGACGAGGGCAGCGCCACGGGCCATAAGTACGAGGACGGAAAATGCAACCAGTGCGGTGGAGATGACCCAGACTATGTTGAGGATCCCTGCGCTGAGGGACATGAGTACGAGGACGGAAAGTGCACCCGCTGCGGTAAGGACGACCCCGACTATGTTGAGGATCCCTGCAGCAAGGGTCATAGCTATGGCAAGTGGACTATTACCAAGATGTTCACCTGTACCGAGAACGGCAAGCTGAGCAGAAGCTGCTCCGTCTGCGGTGTAACTGAGGACTTCGACGTGGAAGCTATTGGCCATCAGTTTACCAGAGAGCTGGCCATAGAATATTATCTCAAGACTGCTGCTACCGAGGAAGAGCCTGCTGTTTACTTCAAGAGCTGTGCCTGCGGCGAAAAGGGAACTGAGACCTTTGTCTACGAAGACAAGAAGCCAGAAGAAGAGAAACCCGATGAGGAAAAGCCCGGCGAGGAAGAACCTCAGCCCGATGCTGTCAACATCGTTCTGAAAATTGACGATCCTACCATTACCGTAAATGGCAAAACCAGCAATATTGACAGTCTGGGTACAAGCCCCGTGATTCTCAATGACCGTACTCTTCTGCCCATCAGATGCGTAATTGAGGCTATGGGTGGCTCTGTCCAGTGGGATCCCAATGTGAGAACAGTTGAGCTTACTCTTAAGGACAAGGTTCTTACCCTGAAAATCGACTCCAACTTCATGTGGGACGATGTCGAAACCATATATATAGACACTCCTCCCACTATAATTGGTGACCGCACCATGGTGCCTCTGAGAGCTGTGGTTGAGTATTTCGGAGCATCTGTAAACTGGGACGGCGTCACTAAAACAATCACTATTAATTACGAAAACAAGTAAATGTCAGCCGAACCCCCACACCGCGAATATAGGTGTGGGGGTTCAACTATGCCTATGAACATATTATATTGAAAGACTTTGTCAAAAGTGCTAATATAGAAATCAGAAAATTATAAGAGCGTGGTTTCAGATGAAGTACTTCGAACTGACAAAAACATTTTTCAAAAAGACCTTGGTGCTTATGCTGCCTGTTGTGCTGCAGTAGCTCATAACCATTGGAATAAATTTTCTGGATAACCTTATGGTGGGCGGCTTTGGTGAGACCCAGATTGCGGCAGCGGCCTTCGGGAACCAGTTTTATTCTCTTTTCCAGTTTATCTGTATGGGCCTGGGTTCCGGTGCGATAGTAATGTCCTCTCAGTTCTGGGGCAGACGGGAAATTGAGCCGATGCGAACGGTTGCTGCAATTGCCCTTCGTGTGTCAATTGTGTTCTGCGGTGTGTTCACGCTTATTTCTGTTGTATTTCCTCATGTGATCATGCGCATATTTACAAATGAGGCTGCAGTAATTGAGGTAGGTACGGAATATCTGCGTATCATTGGATTTACATTTATCATGGCCGGTCTTTCTTCAACTGCTACCTATCTTCTCCGCAGTGTAGGACGGGTGAATATACCTCTCATCGGCTCGGCAATTGCCTTTTGTCTGAATCTTTTTTTCAACTGGATATTCATTTTCGGAAAATTCGGCGCACCAAGAATGGAGATCGTTGGCGCGGCAGTTGGAACTCTTATTGCCAGAGCCTTTGAGTTTGTGTTTGTGTTCGGCTATTTTGTCATTTTCGATGAGCGTTTTGGCTTCCGTTTTCGTCACTTCCTGCTTCGCGGAGGCAAACTGTGGCAGAAATATGTCAAATTCTCCGTGCCGGTGCTGATCAGTGACACTCTTCTCGGTTTGAGCATTACCCTCACATTTGTCATTGTGGGACATATGAGTGAGGAGTTTTCCGCCGCCTGTGCAATAGTCAATAGCGTTGTTCAGGTGACTACAGCTGTTAATATGGCTATGGGTGGGGCTTCTGCCATAGCCATCGGCAATACTATCGGAACAGGGGATATCAGCAAAGCAAAGAGGGAAGGCAACAGCTACATGCTTCTGAGCATACTTTTCGGCATCCTTCTCATTCCCGTACTTTTACTTCTTGAAAAGCCTTATTTGGATTTCTATGAGGTCTCCGGTGACACTCTTGCCTTGTGCCATGGCATGCTCATGGTGAACTGCTTCTTCATGCCCATGCAGACCAATGCCTATGTGTCCTCCAAAGGAATACTGCGTGGAGGCGGAGACAGCCGCTTCGTGCTTTATGCGGACAGTTCTCTTGTGTGGTTTTTGTCACTGCCTTTGGGCGCTCTGGGCGGATTGGTATTTGGCTGGCCAACTGTATGGGTTTATGCGATACTCCGCGTTGAATATCCATTGAAGGGCGTGGTATGTATGTTCCGTTATTTCAGTTGGAAGTGGATCAAGGAAATAAAAGCGACATAATTCAGAGGGGGCGCCGAACAAAGCGGAGCTCCCTCAATTTGCTCCTATTGCATTTTTTGCCTTGCTTTGGTATAATATGTTGTCAAAGTGGAGGTGAATGAGTGAACACATTTCAAACTTTTTGGAACGGACTGGACTGGACCATACTGAGAGATATGCTTATTTCCATCATTCCCGCTCTAGTCTGCATCACTCTTCATGAACTCAGCCATGGTTTTGTTGCGCTTAAGCTTGGAGATACCACCGCGAAGGAGGCCGGAAGGCTTACCCTCAATCCTGTAAAGCATATAGATATTTTTGGTCTTATCATGATGGTGGTTTTCCACTTTGGCTGGGCAAAGCCTGTACCGGTGGATATGCGCAGATTCAGAAATCCAAAGACCGGCATGGCCATTTGTGCTGCAGCAGGGCCCGTCTGCAATCTTTTACTCAGCTGTCTGCTTCTTGTTGTTTACGGCTTTGTATACTTTCCTCTTCTTGCTCTTGAAAAGGAGTGGGCACTTATTGTGCTCCAGACCGTAGGCACGACTGCGTATCTGAGTCTGGCTCTTGCTGTCTTCAATATTTTGCCCATATCTCCCCTTGACGGCAGCAAGGTGCTGTTTTCATTCCTGAAGCCACGGCAGTATTATTTTCTTATGCGGTATGAGCGCTATGGAATGATTATTCTTTTTGTCATCATGGCCACGGATTTGCTGGGTAATCCTCTTTCCGCTGCAACCGGATGGCTTTATGATAAGCTTTTTGTCCTTGCTGAGATGAGCGCTCAGCTTTTTACCAAATTCTTTTGATTGGACTTATTTAATGGAACCCACATATCATCTTGAAGGTGTGATTCAGAGTAAGGAAGAAATGGCCGACTTTGAAGGGCCTCTTAACCTTATTCTGATGCTTCTGTCAAAAAATAAAATAGAGATACGGGATATACAGATTTCCCTCATTCTTGAGCAGTATCTGGCTTATCTTGATGAGATGAAGGCCATGGATCTTGAGGTGGCCAGCGAATTTGTACAGATGGCCTCCCATCTCTTGTATATCAAGACGAAAATGCTGCTTACAGGTGACGAGGAGGAGGTCAGTGAGCTTGAACTGCTGATGGCCTCTCTGGAGCAGCTTCGTGCCAAGGATATATATAATTCCCTTAAGGAGATTACTCCGGAACTTCTCAAAGCCTCGGAGAAGGGCGCACTTATCCATACAAAGGAGCCGGAGCCGCTAAGCGGATTAAAGGAATACCGCTACAGTCATGAGCCGTGGGAGCTTCTCAAGGCCATGAACAGCGTCCTTGGCAGAGGCAAAACTGCAGCCGATACAGAGGGAGAAAACCCCATACGCCGCAGAATACTTCCAAAGCGTATTGTTTACAATGTGCGTGATAAGAGTCGGGAGATAATAGAACGGCTTCGGTCAAAGGGGAAAAGCTCCCTTACAGAGCTTTATGCCGAGAGCCACAGCCGCAGTGAGGTGGTTGCAACCTTTGTATCTATTCTTGAACTCTGCTCTCTTGGACATGTTCGCATGAGCCGCAGTGAGGAGGACATCATTGTTGAATTCATGGGCGGCGATACCGACGATATTCTTAAAATGATCAGTGAATAGGAATCTTCAAATATGGAAATCAATGAAATAGTCTCTGCATTGGAGGCAATACTCTTTGCTTCTGGCGAGAGCGTGCCGGTTTCCCGCATTGCTCAGGTGCTTGGAGTAACTGAAAATGAGATAATCAAGGCAGCAGAATCTTTGGCTGCAGAATATGAAAGGGGATATAGGGGCATACGTCTTCTCAGACTGGACACATCCCTGCAGCTTTGCTCCGCTCCTGAGTTTTCTCAGCTTATTACCATGGCTCTCGAAACAAGAAAGCCTCCGAGGCTTTCCCAGTCAGCCCTTGAGGTGTTGGCTATCGTTGCCTATTATCAGCCCGTCACCCGCGCCTATATTGATCAGGTTCGCGGAGTTGACAGCAGCTATACCGTCGGTGTGCTCACGGAAAGAGGGCTTATTGAGCCCTGCGGCAAGCTTGATGTTCCGGGAAGACCTACGATATATAAGACCGGCGAGGTGTTTCTCCGTACCATGGGCATCAGCTCTGTTGATCAATTGCCCGCATTGCCGGATATCGGCAGCGATGACGGTATAATAGAACTGCAGAATAAGATAGATGCTCTCAGATCCGGAGAGCTTGAAGGTCAGATGAGCTTTGACCAGCAGTAAGGTATAGGACACAAACAGTATTTGAAGGGGTGGTAGCTTGATTGCCCTCGGCATAATAATCTTAATACTGCTCCTTATCTTCCTTCTTCCTGTGGGAGTGGATGCCGCATATATTGACAGTGTATTCACTCTAAAGGCAAAGCTGGGGCCTTTCAATATAGGCATTGTACCCGGTAAGGAGAAAGCGGCAGAGGAGAAGGAGAAAAAGCCAAAAAAGGAAAAGAAAAAGAAAAAAGCTGTCGATGCAAAGACAGAGCCTTCCAAAAAAACTAAGAAAAAGCTAAAGCTGAGTTTTGATGATGTGATAACCATTATCCGAATAGCGCTCAGAGCTTTGGGGCGGTTCAGGCGCAGCATAAGCGTGGACAAGCTCATGCTCCATATTCTGACGGCGGGACCGGATCCCTACAGCACTGTTATGAACTATGGTTATTTCAATGCTGCTGTGGGTGCTTTGCGGCCTCTTCTTCACAAAGCCTTCAGGATAAAGGACGAGGACTATGCTTCTGCCATTGATTTTGAAGGGGATAAGCTTAAAGTTGACGGCCGGATAGTATTGACAGTGCGTATAGGGGAAATACTTCTTCTGGTGCTATGCGCTGTATTTGCGCTTATTAGATGGTTTCTGGGCGTCCGCCGCAGGAACAAAGCTCTTGCAAAGGCTCAGGCCAAGGAGCTGGACATTAAAACTACCAATGGGAAAATAACAGAAAATTCTTCTGCTGAGAAAGGAAATTGAAAATGGAAAACAGCAATATCGGTTCTCTTATGGATGTTACTATGACCAAAATGCGCGAGATGGTGGATGTGGACACCATCGTTGGCAGCCCCATTACCACTCCCGACGGCATCACCATTATCCCTGTTTCCAAGGTCAGCTACGGCTTTGCCTCCGGCGGAAGTGATTTCTCCGTTAAGGAAAAGGGCGGTTTCGGCGGTGGTAACGGCGCCGGCATAAAGATTGATCCCATAGGCTTCCTTATTGTAAAGGATGGCAATGTGCGTATGATCAATGTTACTCCTCCTGCTTCCACCACTATTGACAGAGCCATTGAAAAGGCACCCGAGTTTATTGACATGGTTGATGCTCTCATTGCCAAGTATGTCACCAAGAAGGATACTGCTTCTCAGGAATAATTGAAGCGTTATAAGAAATAATAAGCATCACCTGAAAGGGTGGTGCTTATTATGAAAAAAGGCTTTTATATTTGTGTATTTGCCTTTCTGTTCACATTTCTTTTCTGTGTTCCTGCCTATTCCGTGGATATATCAGCAAAGGCGGCCATAGTATATGAACCACGGAGCGGAACTGTGCTATACGAAAAAGCGGCCGATGAACGGATGCTTGTAGCCAGCACTACAAAGATAATGACTGCGAAGGTAGTATTGGATAATTGCCGCATGGATGAACAAGTATCCGTAAGCCCGGAGCATACCGCTGTTGAAGGAAGCAGTATGCATTTGCGTCCCGGTGAAAGCTACACAGTGGAGGACTTGCTGTATGGGCTTATGCTTGCTTCCGGAAATGATGCCGCTGCTGCTTTGGCTGAGCACACAGCCGGGAGCATGGAAGCTTTTGCCGAACTCATGAATGCTGAATGCGCGGATTTGGGGCTTAAAAACACCCACTTCGTCAACTCTCATGGACTTGACGCAGACGGACACTATTCCTCAGCCCGTGATCTTGCGCTTATAACAGCCTCTGCCATGGATAATGAGCGTTTCTGTGAGATTTTTTCAACAGTGAGCCGGAGCGTCAATGGTGTCGCCTATAATAACCATAATAAACTTCTGACGACCTGTCCGGGGTGTATAGGGGGCAAAACCGGATACACGGAAAGAGCCGGACGGATTCTCGTTTCCTGCGTGGAGCGGGAAGGAATGCGTCTTATCTGCGTTACAATTTCCGATCCAAGAGATTGGGAGGATCATTGCAACCTGTATGACAGTTGTTTTGAGGAATATGAGTATATACCGATTCCCGATGAGCCTGCCGAGCTTCCGATTGTTTCCGGAACCGAGGCCAATGCAGGTGTTTTCGCTGTGTCAGAAGGTTTTTGCGTACCGTCAGACGGCGACTCTTATATTCGTCTTCATTTGCCTCGCTTTGTTTTTGCTCCTATACATTACGGCGAGAAGGCAGGGAGGGCAGAAATTATCAGCTTCGGAGAAAGCCACGGCAGCATTGATATTTTGTTTTCAAATTCTGTTCCCACAGACCCTGACATGGCATCGTGTCCATGGCTGAAAAACCGTCTGAAAAGGGAGCTTCACGGAGAGCGCCAATGAAAGAACGACTTCAGAAAATTATATCCTCTTCCGGACTATGCTCCCGCAGAGGGGCAGAAAAACTCATAAGCGAGGGGAGAGTCACGGTTAACGGGACTGTGGCTGTGCTGGGCGAAAGTGCAGACACGGAGACTGACAGCATACTTGTGGATGGAAAGGCTCTCTCCACCGTTTCCGAGCGTACATATATCATGCTCAATAAGCCCCGTGGCTTTGTTACCACCCTCAGCGATGAGAGGGGAAGGCGCACTGTTGCCGAACTGGTGGCGGACTGCGGAAAGCGTGTGTACCCCATCGGACGGCTTGATATGGACAGCGAAGGTCTCTTGCTGCTCACTGATGACGGTGAATTTGCCAACGCGATGATGCATCCGCGTTATGAGATTAAAAAGACCTATGAAACCCTTGTAAGCGGCGATGCCGTGGCAGGTCTTCCTGTGCTTCGCTCTGCCTTGGATATAGACGGGTACATCATTCGTCCGGCTGACGTTGAAATACTGGGCAGGGAGGAGGAAAAAACCCTTCTCTCCGTCACGATACATGAGGGCAGAAACCGTCAGGTGAGAAAAATGTGTGAAAAAGCTTCTCTGCGAGTTCATAGGCTCAAAAGAGTCAGCGAAGGCCCACTTCATCTGGGAAACCTTCCCCTTGGCAAGTGGCGCAAGCTTGATGAAAATGAAATGAAGAAGCTTAGAAATGTCATTTTTGGCAGATAATTTCGTTTCTGAATAAAAATTATCAAAAATATTGCAATTATTATGCAAAATATCTTGCAAAATCATAAACAGAATTGTATTATATACTATACCGAACTAAATCGGTATAGTATTTTGTTTTTAGATACGAGAGGTCTGCAATGGAACGAGATATTCTTGCTGTATTGGCCAGAGGAGAAAATCATTTTTCAAAGGGTCAGAAGCTTATTGCCAAATATATTCTTGAAAACTATGACAAGGCTGCATTTATGACAGCCGGAAAGCTTGGAAGCACTGTCGGTGTCAGTGAATCCACTGTTGTCCGCTTTGCTTCAGAACTTGGTTATGAGGGATATCCCGAAATGCGAAAGGCTATTCAGGAGATGATACGTTCCCGTCTGACCAGTGTTCAGCGCATTGAGGTTGCCAGAGAACTTATGAACGAGGAAAAGGTTCTGGAAAGTGTCCTGTGCTCTGATATGGAAAAGCTCCAGACCACTTTGGATGAGTGCGATAAGGAGTCCTTTGCGGCCGCTGTGGACAGCATTCTCAATGCCAATCATATCTATATAGTCGGTATGCGCTCTTCTACCTGCCTTGCGAACTTTATGGGCTTTTACCTTAATCTTCTTCTTGAAAATGTTCATATTATTCAGGATACTACGGTGAGCGAGGTTTATGAGCAGATAATCCGCATCAAGGAGGGCGATGTCTTTATAGGCATCAGCTATCCCCGTTATTCAAGCCGTACCGTAAAGGCTATGCGATTTGCCAAGAGCACCGGTGCAAAGGTTATTGGCATTACCGACGGCATGACCTCTCCTTTCGTTAATGTTTCCGATATTCTTCTTTTTGCAAAGAGCGACATGGTTTCCTTCCTCGATTCTCTTGTTGCGCCTCTGAGCCTTATCAATGCTCTTATTGTGTCTGTTGGAAGTAAGAGCAAGGACGATGTTTCCAATATCTTTAACCGCCTTGAAACTATTTGGGCAGATTATGAGGTGTATGAACATTCAGACATGTGATGTTGTTGTTATCGGCGGTGGCCCGGCCGGTATGATAGCTGCCTGCGAGGCAGCGGAACGGGGCAGGAGTGTGGTGCTTCTTGAGTGGCAGAAGTTTTGCGGCAGAAAGCTCAGAATAACGGGAAAGGGCCGCTGCAATGTTACGAATAATTGCGACATAAAGCCCTTTATGCTCAATGTGCCCTCGAACTCTAAATTTTTATACAGTGCCCTCAACCGTTTTTCCACAGCGGACACCATAGCCATGTTTGAATCTCTTGGAGTCCCCATGAAGACCGAACGGGGCAACAGGGTTTTCCCCGTGAGCGATAATGCCCACGATGTTGCAAAGGCGTTGGAAAAACGGATGCAAAGAGCGGGAGTGAAGCTGGTTTTCGCCCGTGCCCTTGAAGTTCTTACGGAGGATGGCAATGTTTCCGGCGTAAAGACAGACAAAGGTATTATTAAATGTGAGGCGGCTGCTGTATGCACAGGCGGCCTCAGTTATCCTCTCACAGGCTCGGTGGGTGATGGCTTTGAGATGGCTAAAAGGCTCGGCCATACTGTAACGGAGCTTCGCCCCAGCCTTGTTCCTCTTGAGAGCGATGATGCCTACTGTGGGGAGATGCAGGGCTTCTCTCTTAAAAATGTCACTCTAAATGTGTATGACTCAAAGGATAAGCTTGTTTTCTCTGAGCTTGGCGAGATGATGTTTACTCATTTCGGAGTTACCGGCCCCCTTGTTCTTTCCGCAAGTGCCCATATGAGAGATTTTAAGAATGAGAAATACCGCCTTGCAATTGATCTGAAGCCTGCTCTTGACGAAAAGAAACTGGACACCCGCATCCTCAGAGATTTTGAAAAGTTCCAGAACAGGGAGTTTGCCAATGCTCTTGGCGAGCTTGCCGGGCGCACTATGATACCGGTGCTTGTAAAGCTTTCCGGTATAGCACCCGAAACAAGAGTCAATTCAATCACAAAAGAGCAAAGAAAGCATTTGCTGAGACTTTTTAAGGCTTTTCCGGTGAGCGTGTCCGGTACCCGCCCTATCTCTGAAGCCATTGTTACGGCAGGCGGTGTTTCCGTAAAAGAGATAGACCCACGATCTATGCAGAGCAAATTGGTTCACGGACTGTATTTTGCCGGCGAAGTCTTAGATCTTGATGCATATACAGGCGGATTCAATCTGCAGATAGCCTGGTCCACAGGGTATGTGGCAGGCCAGAGTATGTAAAAAGGAGAGTTCCATGAAGAATATTTCCGTTGCAATTGACGGCCCCTCCGGAGCGGGAAAGAGCACCGTTGCACGGGCTGTTGCGGCAAAATACAAGTTCATATATGTGGATACCGGAGCCATTTACCGCACCGTTGGACTTGCAGCCCAATATGCCGGGCTGGATTCCAAGGATAAGGACGGTATAATTGCACTTCTGCCTTCCATCAGGATAGAGATGAGCTATGACGCCGAAGGCGTTCAGAGAATGCTTCTGAACGGAAAGGATGTATCCGCTGAAATCCGCACTCCCCGCAGCTCAATATATGCTTCCGATGTATCTGCTTTCCCGGAGGTTCGCGCATTCCTGATGGAAATGCAGAGGGATATGGCCAGAAAGCATTCCGTTATCATGGACGGAAGAGATATAGGCACTGTTGTGCTGCCTGATGCCGGATTAAAGATATTCCTCACCGCTTCTGCTGAGGCAAGAGCTCAGCGCCGTTATGCCGAGCTTTTGGCCAAGGGTACGGAAACAAGCTTTGAGGATGTCCTGCGGGATATAGAGTACCGCGATGCACAGGATTCATCCAGAGCTGCAGCGCCGCTGAAGCCTGCCGAGGACGCTGTTTTTCTGGACAGTACCTTCCTGAGCTTTGACGAAACCGTGGAAAAGGTCTGCAAGCTTGTTGAGGCCGGGGCTTGTGTATGAAAAATATACTTGTTGCCCAAAGCGCAGGCTTTTGCGCCGGTGTTGACAGAAGTGTAAAACTGGCTAAAAAGGCTCTTGAGGAACATGGAAGCATTATATGCTACGGAGAGCTTATCCATAACCGAGATGAGGTGTCCCGTCTTGAAAAGGCCGGGATGCTGACTGTGAAGAGCATTGAAGATATTGCGGAAGGGGCGAGAGTTCTTATCCGCGCTCATGGAATCAGCAGGGCGGAATATGAGGCGCTGAGGGAGAAAAACTGCGAAGTAATAGATGGGACCTGCGGCAAGGTCGCAAAGGTTCACCGCATTGCCGAAGAGACGGAAAAAGAGGGGAGAACCCTCATTATTATGGGGGATGCTGAACACCCTGAGGTCAAAGGTATAGCGGGTTTTTGCATGGATTCTCATGTGTTTGCAAATGGGGAAAGGCTGGAAAGCTGGCTTTATGAAAAGCCCGAAAGACAAAACTCGCCGCTTTCCATAGTTTTTCAGACGACTCAAACAAAAAAACTTTATTATTTTTGCGAAAATTTAATAAAAAAGTTATGTACAAACGCGAAAGTATTTGATACAATATGCTTTGCTACGCAAACTCGGCAGGCGGAGGCATCTGCATTGGCTTCTACCTGCGATGCCATGGTAGTTGTTGGTGGGAAGCACTGCGCCAACAGCCGCCACCTTGTCAGAATTTGCGAGGAAAATTGCCCTACAGTGGTATTCGTCGAAAACGCCGACGAGCTGGACATGCTTCCTCTGGTAGCTTTTGACACCATAGGTGTCACGGCCGGAGCCTCAGTGCCCGACCGGATAATAAAGGAGGTAAAACAAAAAATGTGCGAGGAAATCAAAGAAATGACCACTGCTGTGGAGACTGAAAAGAGCTTCGATGAGCTCCTGGAAGAATCCATCAAACCTATATATAATGGAGATACCGTCAAGGGTATAGTTGTTGCTATCACCCAGACCGAGGTTACTGTAGACCTGGGCATCAAGCACTCCGGCTACATACCCGTGGAAGACTTCGAAGACGGCACCGGCACCAAGGCTGCTGACGTCATCAGCATCGGCGACGAGGTCGAGGCCTGCGTTGTTCGCGTGAACGATGTTGAAGGTACTGTTATGCTCTCCAAGCGTCGTCTGGACGCTGTCAAGAACTGGTCCGATCTGGAAGCTGCTGCCGAGGAAGGCACCGTCGTTGAAGGCGTTGTCACCGAGGTCAACAAGGGTGGCGTTGTCGTTTCCGTCAAGGGCATCCGCGTTTTCGTTCCCGGTTCTCAGTCCGGCCTGCCCAAGGATGCTGACATGGAACAGCTCCTCAAGCAGACTGTCCGCCTCCGCATCCGCGAGGTCAACAAGGGCCGCAAGAGAGTTGTCGGCTCCATCCGCGACGTTACCGCCAAGGAGCGTCACGAGCGCATCGCCAAGATCTGGGACGAGATCGAGGCAGGTAAGAAGTATGAAGGCACTGTCAAGAGCCTGACCAGCTACGGCGCATTCGTAGACATCGGTGGTGTTGACGGTATGGT
>JAZNZM010000168.1:0-5899 GCA_045594965.1 Oscillospiraceae bacterium
TATGTACCCTGTATTCCCGGCAATCTGGTCAATGCCACGGGTTGCGGCGACGCCTTTATGGCGGCAATCGCGTGGGCGTGGCTGGAGGGAACCAATCTGGAGAATACTGCCCGAGCCGGTCTTGCGGCATCCTCCATCGCCATGGAGAGTGAGGAGACCATCAATCCCTCCATGTGCGCCGGAGAGGTGCACAGACGAAGCGCGGCAAGCAGAGTGAAGTTTGAATCACCCCGATAAACAATTATATTAAAATACATCATCATAACGGAGGTAACACACCATGAACAAGTATCTTGATATTGCTCCCGAAGTGGCAGAGGCGTTGGCTCAGGGCCGTCCCGTTGTCGCGCTGGAATCCACCATTATTTCCCACGGCATGCCCTATCCCCAGAATGTGGAGACTGCTCTGGCTGTGGAGAAGATCGTCCGCGATTGCGGCGCAGTGCCTGCCACCATCGCCATCACCGGCGGCCGCCTGAAGGCCGGCCTCTCTGCTGAGGAGATCGAGTATTTCGGCAAGAAGGGTATGGCGATCGCCAAGGCCAGCCGCCGCGACCTGCCCGTTCTGGTTGCCCGGGGAGCAGACGGCGCCACCACCGTTACCACCACCATGATTATCGCCAACATGGCAGGAATCAAGGTTTTCGCCACCGGCGGCATCGGCGGCGTACACCGCGGCGCAGAGACCACAATGGATATCTCCGCCGACCTGGAAGAGCTGGGTCAGACTCCCGTTATGGTAGTCTGCGCAGGCGCAAAGAGCATTCTGGACATCGGCCTCACTCTGGAATATCTGGAGACCAAGGGTGTTCCCGTTATCGGCTTCGGCACCAGCGAGCTGCCCGCCTTCTACACCCGTCACAGCGGCTTCGGTGTAGACTACCGCATCGACACTCCCGAGGAGCTGGCCGCCGCCTTCGCAGCCCAGCGCGAGATGGGCCTGCAGGCCGGTATGCTGGTTGCAAATCCCATCCCCGAGGAGTATTCCATGGACGAGGATGTCATAAACAGCGCCATCGCCACCGCCGTTGCCGAGAGCGAAGCTCTGGGCATCCACGGCAAAGCCACTACCCCCTTCCTCCTTGCCAAGGTCAAGGAGCTCACCGGCGGCGACAGCCTGGACAGCAATATCCAGCTCGTTTACAACAACGCCCGTCTGGCAGCCCGGACCGCCCTTGCGCTGAGCAAGATATAATTCTCCCAAAAAACAAATTATCCCCCATTCCCGTCGGAATGGGGGATTTTCGCGTTTAGGGAAGGGTCAAAACCCTTCCGTTTGCGGTGCTTCGGTTTGCAGCGGGAGCAAGCTCCCGTCCTACGGGATTTTTTGCGGCGCGCCGGGGTTCGGCCATAGGCTGCCCTACGTCGGTGCGTTAAGAAAATGTGCCGGTGGCACATTTTTAGCATCCGACCGCAGCGGCTATGCCGCGAGGAGGGAAGTCGGTGGGTTCGTTCCCGTAGGGGCGATTCACGAATCGCCCGCGGGCGGATAATATCCGCCCCTACGGTGAATAATTCAGGATATTCGTAGGTAACATATAAAAAACGCAGGGGTCGGAAAAGCCGACCCCTGCGAGGGCATAAAAACCGTATATACACATTTGTCCGTTCAGGCGGCTTGGGAAACTATCTTTTCCACAGCAAAGCTCATGGCATTTATCATCATGTGGAAGCCGATGGGCATCCAGATACTGCCGCAGCGCTCATAGAGCCAGCAAAGAGCAAAGCCAACAGGCAAATACTGGAGGATATAGATAAGCACACTCATATCTCCCAGCAGGGCGAACTGCCACACATGGTAAATCGCGAACATGAGCATGGACATGGCATAGGCCAGAAAGCGGTTTTTCTCTCTCACCGCGCCGAAGATGACGCCACGGAAGAGTATCTCCTCCACAATGGGTGCCATAAAAATGCCCACAGCGCGGATGGCACCGCTGCTCTGCAGGGCGACCTCCGCGATCGCCATGTCGTTTGGATTCTCAACGCCGCCCACGAGGGCAACAATCAGAGTATTCACGGCATAGCTGAACACATAGTCAATGCCCAGAGCCATGAGGAAGCTGAAGAAGCAGAAGCCCAGACGGTCCAGCAGCGTGTCGAAGTTGGCTCTGAGATAGGGCAGATACACCGTCAGCACCAGAAAAATACCAATGCCGTAGTAGACAAGGTTCAAGAGTCCCTGATCCTCCATACCCATACCCATCAGCAGCTGAGGCAGAAACAGGGGCAGCAGGAAAACATGGATGGGGAAATACACAAGCCCGGCGATTATTCCTGCGCGGCTCATTGAGTTTTCAAAGGGGTACGGCTGTTTAAGCATCACATTTCAACTTTCTTTTTCAGCTCCCAGAGAGCCAGCATGGCCTCCACGGGAGTCATATTATTGGGGTCGAGGCGGCGGAGGGTCTCCCGCACCTCATCGCTGCCCACATCCACAAGGCTTATCTGGTCGCTGAGCTCGGCTTTTTCCACATTGGGTGCAGCACCCTCGCGCTCCAGCTCACGCAAATAGGTCTTGGCCTTGGCGATAACGCTGTCGGGCACACCTGCCAGCTTGGCAACCTCAATGCCGTAGCTGTCGTCCGCAGCACCGGGGACGATCTTGCGGAGGAAGATAAGTCTGCCCCCCTGCTTTTTGGCGGTGATATTATAATTTCTCACCCCGGGCAGGCTGCCCTCAAGGGCACTCAGCTCGTGATAATGGGTGGCAAACATGGTCTTGGCACCCAGCTTGCGGCTGTCGGCACAGTGCTCCAGCACGGCACGGGCAATAGCCATGCCGTCATAGGTGGAGGTGCCGCGGCCTATCTCGTCCAGAATGAGCAGGCTCTTGTTGGTGGCATAGCGGAGTATGTTTGCCATCTCGCTCATTTCCACCATGAAGGTGGACTGGCCCGCCGCAAGGTCGTCACTGGCGCCGATACGGGTGAACACGCGGTCCACAACTCCTATGGTGGCGCTCTTGGCAGGGACAAAGGAGCCCATCTGGGCCATGAGAGTTATAATGGCGGTCTGGCGCATATAGGTGCTCTTACCGGCCATATTGGGGCCGGTGACTATTGCCACACGGTCAGTGCTGTCATTGAGCAGGGTGTCATTGGGCACAAAGAGCACATCGCTCTGGGCCTTTTCCACAACGGGGTGGCGGCCGCCAACTATATGCAGGCTGCGGCTCAGATCAACCTCCGGCATGCAGTAGCCGCCTCTGACAGCCACCTCCGCAAGGGAGCAGAAGCAGTCCAGAGTGGCAACGGCATCGGCGGAGTGCTGTATTCTCAGCACCTCATCGGCAACAGCCAGACGCAGCTGGGTGAAAAGCTCAAATTCCAGAGTGGCAAGGCGGTCTCCCGCAGAGAGCAGGGTGCTCTCAAGCTCCTTCAGCTCCGGGGTGAAGTAGCGCTCGTTGCTCACAAGGGTCTGCTTGCGGATATATTCCTCCGGCAGAGCCACATCTCCCGCGGAACGGGGAACATCGATATAATATCCGAAAACCTTGTTATAGCCCAGCTTCAGCTTTTTTATGCCCGTGCGCTGGCGCTCCCGCTCCTCAAGGGCGCGGACCATTTCCGCTCCGTTATCACGGACAGAGCGCAGGTAGTCAACTTCCTCATTGTAGCCGGGTCGGATCATACCGCCCTCACGGACGGAGAAGGGGGGCTCGGGGTCAATGGCTGAGTCTATAAGCTCAAAAATATCGCTGAGGCTGTCCATTGCGGCAATTTCCTTCAGTGCCTTGCTGCCGCTGCCCTCCAGAAGGGCGCAGATGCCGGGGAGAGCCGAGCAGTAATTGCCCAGCGCCCGCAGGTCCTTGGCATTGGCGGTGCCGTAAACGGCCTTTCCCCCAAGGCGCCGCATATCGCCCACCTCACGGAGGCGATACATTATCTCACCCCGCCTGACACTGTCGTTCACCAGCTCCTCCACCGCTGCGAGGCGGCGGCGAATGGCGGTGGGGTTCAGAAGGGGACGCTCCACCCAGCTTCTCAGCATTCTGCCTCCCATAGGGGTTTTGGTCTGGTCCAGCACCCACAAAAGGCTGCCTTTTTTCTCTCCGCTGCGGAGAGATTCGGTAAGCTCAAGATTGCGGAGGGTGGTGTAGTCCAGCTCCATGTACTTATTCTCGGAGAAAAGCTCAATGGCGCTTATGTGGCTTATGTCGAACTTCTGGGTCTCTATAATAAAGCTCAGAAGAGCGCCTGCGGCACATACGGCAGCATCCTCGCCGGCAAAGCCCAGATCGTCCACACTCTGCACGGAGAAATGGTCGCAAAGACCCATGGCGGAGAGCATAAAGTCGAACTTTTCGCCGCCCCGCTGGCTGAGCGCTCCCAGACGCTTGTCCAGAAAGGCCACTATCTCCCCGTTTTCCCATGCACCGGGACTGAGGATTGCTTCTCTGGGAGAAAAGCGGCCCAGCTCGTTGAGAATATGGCTGACGGCCTCGATGGGGAAGGTGCTGACGCAGAATTCGCCTGTGGATATATCCGCGAAGGCCACCGCTCCCTTGCCGCTCTCCAGATAAACGGAGGCAAGATAGTTGCTGCGCCCCTCCTCAAGCATACTGCTCTCGGTGACGGTGCCGGGGGAGATTATGCGCACCACATCACGGGTGACGAGACCCTTCACAAGGGCGGGGTCCTCCATCTGCTCGCAGATGGCAACCTTGTAGCCCTTGGCGATGAGGCGGCCTATGTAGGCCTCGGCAGAGTGGTAGGGCACGCCGCACATGGGGGTCTGCTCCTCCGCAGGCTTGCCTCTGTCTCTGGTAGTAAGGGCCAGATCCAGCTCCCGGGAAGCCAGCTTGGCGTCATCGTCGAACATCTCGTAGAAGTCGCCCAGCCGGAAAAAGAGCAGGCAGTCCTCATAACGGGACTTTATTTCGTTGTATTGCTGCTTCATGGGGGTTACTTCCGCCATGTGGGCACCTCCGATATTAAATCAAATTCATTATAAGGCTTCCCCTGGGCTAACGAAGTGTCGCCACGGTAGTGAATGACATGCCGGGGGCATGTCAGAGCCGTGGCGTGACCGAGCCGCAGCGAGACAGCTGTCAGCGAAGCTGACTGATGAGGGATGCGCTCCTGGACAGACTATAGTCCCTCATCCGCCCCCTTCGGGGGCACCTTCCCCCAAGGGAAGGCTTTGTCGCCGCGGATATACCCGCTCTTACTTCCTTTTTCTCTTCTTTGGAGGGAACTTTCTGTCGGTCAGGGCGTTCACAACAGGCACAATGGAAAAGACACAGACAAGCTCAATGGCTATCTGCACCCAGTAAGCCGCATTTGATTCCCTGAACACCACAAGGAAGACATAGGCGGTGATGGCAAGGACTATGGCTGCGAAAAAGCAGACGGCACCTGCGCAGCGCTGGACATAGTTCCAGATTTCCTCGCTCTCCTTTGCTCTGCGGGTGGGGAAGCAGAAGCTGTCGTTCATTCCGGGACGGCCCAGATAGAGCTTGAAGGCGTAAAAAAGGAAAATTACAGGGATAAGAAACTGCCATACGATGCTGTTCATTATTTATTCCTCCAGTTCACCGAACAGCGCCCATGTGGTGCTGTCCGTAATTTTAACATTTCTGAATTGGCCCACAAGCTCCTTTGAGCCCTTCATGTGGACAAGTCTGCCGCCCTTGGTGCGGCTGGTGATGGGGTATTCCTCCCCGTCCATATATCCGTCTATGAGAACCTCCACGGTCTTGCCCACATACTGTCTGTGCTTTTCAAGGCTCAGGCGGTTGGCGCAGTCAAGAAGGCGGTCGAAATTCACCTGCTTTTCCTGCCGTGTCATGGGGTCGGGAAGCTTTGCCGCCACGGTGCCCACTCTGGGAGAATAGATGAAGGTGAACATACTGTCATAGCCCACTTCCTCCACAAGACGGAGGGTATCCTCGAAT
>JAZNZM010000169.1:0-4603 GCA_045594965.1 Oscillospiraceae bacterium
ACGGCAACAACGACGAGCGCGTGGACACCATCGCCGTGGACGTCACCCGTATGTTCATGAACTTCATCCGCGAGAACAAGATGTACCGCAACTCCATCGCAACCCAGTCCGTCCTCACCATCACCTCTAACGTTGAGTACGGCAAGAACACCGGCACCACTCCCGACGGCCGCCATGCAGGCGTACCCCTCGCTCCCGGTGCCAATCCCATGCACGGCCGCGACACCAACGGCGCTCTGGCCTCCCTCCTCTCCGTAAGCAAGATCCCCTTCGAGGACTGCGAGGACGGCATCAGCTACACCTTCTCCATGGCACCCTCCGCTCTGGGCAAGGAGGACGCTGACCGCAGCCGGAACCTCATCACCCTCATCGACGCTTACATGGAAGCCACCGGCCAGCATGTGAACATCAACGTTCTCAACCGCGAGACCCTTATGGACGCCATGGAGCATCCCGAGAAGTATCCCCAGCTGACCATCCGCGTCAGCGGCTATGCTGTCAACTTCATCAAGCTCAGCCGTGAGCAGCAGCTTGATGTTATCTCCCGCACCTTCCACGAGAAGATGTAATTATTAAGCGGGACATGGATAAACAGACCTGCGGCCTCCTGCGGAAAATTTCGGGTCTGAATTCCCTTCGTTTTCTTGAAATAAAGACAATTATTCCTGCGAAATCGAATGTTTTCATCCCTCGAAATTTTCTCGCAGTATGCTCTTGGCGGTTTATCCAAGCCCCGCTTTGGGGACTGCCATATTCCTGCCCGTAGGGGCGATTCACGAATCGCCCGCGAAATTAAAGCCTTCCTCTTCGTAGGGCGCGTCGCCCCCGGCGCGCCACAGCGAAACTGTCGGGGATAGCGAGACTGATGAGGGTCTTTCTGCTGTATTTCCCTCATCCGCCCCCCCTTCGGGGGCACCTTCCCCCAGGGGAAGGCTTCATACCAAAAAAAGGAGAAGCCTATGCTCACCGGAAAAGTTCACTCTTACGAAAGCTTCGGCGCCGTGGACGGCCCCGGCATTCGCTTCATCGTCTTTCTGCAGGGCTGTCCCCTGCGCTGCCTTTACTGCCACAACCCCGACACATGGGACCCAAAGGACGGCACCGAGACCACAGTGGACGAGATAGTGGCCAAGGTGCTGCCCTACCGGGGCTTTTATAAAGGCGGCGGCGGTGTCACCATATCCGGCGGCGAGCCAATGCTCCAGCATGAGTTTGTCGCTCAGCTGTGCAGGGCGCTGAGAGAAAAGGGTATCCACACCGCCATTGACACCAGCGGCGGCGTGCCTCTCAGAGTGTGCAGGGATGCCGTTGACGCGGCGGATATGCTCCTTCTGGATATAAAGAGCTTCGACCCGGCTCTTTCAAAGCGCATCACCGGCTCCGACAAGTGCCTTGAAAACGAAAAGGAGCTGCTGGATTACTGCGAAAAGCAGGGCAAGGATGTGTGGATACGGCATGTGGTAGTCCCCGGACTCACCATGGACGAGGGACTTCTCCGTTCTCTCCGTGAGTTTCTGGACGGCTATGCCTGCGTGAAGCGCATTGAGCCTCTGCCCTTCCACAAGCTGGGCGAGCACAAGTGGGAAGAGGGATGCTACAGCCTCTCCGCCACGGAGGCCCCCACCAAGGCAGAAATGGACAGGGTTGACGCCATACTGAAAAAGATATAAGGAGATATAAGGACATGAAAAAAACCGGAACCATCGGGTTCCGGTTTTTTCATGCTCTATGGACAAAGGCGGACAGACGTAGAGGGGGATGCCTTCTTCCCGGTCAGGTGCAAGGCAGCCGTAGGGCGGGGGCAGGCTCAATTCTTCCAGCCTCTGAGGAATCTTATAAAGAACTCCACGCCCTCATTCAATGCGGCAACGGACACATTTTCGTCCACCGCATGGCAGGAGGAGGTCTGGGCAGGAGTCATGCGGACAGGGGAGAAGCGGAGGGCATTATCCGAAAGCTCATGGAAATGACGGCAGTCGGTGCCGCCCATGATAACATAGGGGGAAACTCCGCAGTCGGGGAAGTGAGCACGGAGGCACTCCTCCAGATACTTATACTCCCGGGAGTGGATGCTGCACACGGGGGAGGCATCCCTTGCGGTGAGGATCTCAAACTTCAGATCATACTTTTCCCCGTACTTTTTAAGTATATTCAGGCTCTCCTCGCAGTTCTGGTGAACGCTGGGGCGAAGATTTGCCACAAGATAAGGCTCCTTGGGGATAACATTGGGGGCATCGGAACCCTCCATCTGGGTAAAGCAGCAGGTAGTGGCCAGTATGGCCTCGCCGAAGGGAGAGAGCTTAGGCATAACAGCCTTGAAAAGCCCCCTGAACAGCCAGAGGTTGCCCAAAATCAGACGGAAGCCCATACCGAAGGAGGGAGCCATTGCAGCGAACATTGCCTCCGTTTCGGGGATGAGGGCTTTTTTGAAGGGGCGGTCTTTTTCTATTTCCGCGGCAAAGGCGAAAAGTCTGGCGGCAGGGGTCTTTCTTGGGGGTGTGCTTGAGTGGCCGCCCTTGCCCTCCGCGCTTATCTTCACATCCATATAGCCCTTTTCGGTTATGCCGATGACCGCATAGGGTCTGTCCATACCGGAAACGGCTCTGTCCATAACGGCGCCGCCCTCATCCAGAACGATGGCGAAGCGTATGCCTCTCTCCTTGAACCATTCAACGGCAATGCTTGCTCCGCCGCCGCTGGACTCCTCGTTGATGGAGTATTCAAGATATACATCGCACTCGGGCACAAAGCCCTCTGCCAGCAGGCGCTCAATGGCCTCCAGCTCCACAAACATGGTGCTCTTGCAGTCGTTTGCGCCCCGTCCGTAGATGCAGCCGTCCTCCTTCACAGTGCCGCTGAAGCAGGGGACGGACCAACCCTCGTCATCGGCGGGCACAACATCCTGATGTCCCATAAGCAGTATGGGCATGGCAGAGCTGTCGCGGCCCTTCCAACGGTAGATGAGGTTGCCGCTGAGGACGGTTTTTTCAAGATTTGCATGGAGCAGGGGGAAGAGTCTTTCCAGCTCCTCATGGAGACGGTAAAACTCGCTGAGGTCCTCGTTCTCGTTTTTGGACACAGTGGGCACACGGACCATTGCGCCAAGCTTTTCGGCGCAGAGCTGCTCCATTTCCGGATTCGGAACATAGATGCTTTCGGGCCGCGGCGCAGCCTTGATGGATATGGCGCGGATAAGCACCACCGTCACAATGACAACAATCAAACCAATAATTATGTATAAAGCAAGCATGATTCCGCCTCCTGTAATTCAGTAACAAAAGTATAGCATAGCCCTTGGAACTTGACAATTGACATTTTAATTCGGCCGCCCCAAAATCAGCCTACGCCCCACGGGTGCGGTGTGGATTATCGCACAAACTGCGGGAATTTACCCGTAGGGGCGATTCACGAATCGCCCGTGGCGGGAGCAAGCCCCCGCCCTACATAGGTGCGCAAAAAGCCGCTTCCCGTCCCGTCGGGAAGCGGCTATATTTACAGTGTTGCAGCCATAACGGCTTTTATGGTGTGCATACGGTTTTCCGCCTCGTCGAAGACAAGGCTTCTTTCGCTTTCGAAGACCTCGTCGGTGACTTCCATGCAGTCGATGCCGTATTTTTCGCTGATCTGCCTGCCGATGACCGTGCCTAAATCGTGGAAGGCAGGGAGGCAGTGGAGGAAGATGCAGCCCTCACCGGCGGCGTTCATAAGCTCGGTGGTAACACGGTAGGGAGTCAGGTCTGCAATGCGCTTTTCCCAGACCTCGTCAGGCTCTCCCATGCTCACCCATACGTCGGTGTAGATGGCGTCCGCACCCTGCACGGCCTTGATGGGGTCGCTTTCAAACTCCAGCACAGCGCCGGTCTCGGCGGCTATGGCTTGGCACTTGGCGATAAGCTCCCCATTGGGGAAATACTCTGCGGGGGCGCAGGCGGTGAAGGCCATGCCCATTTTGGCGCAGCCTATCATCAGGGAGTTGCCCATATTATAGCGGGCATCGCCGCAGTAGACCAGCTTCTTGCCCTCCAGAGTGCCGAAATGCTCCTTGATGGTGAGCATATCTGCCAGCACCTGAGTGGGATGGAACTCGTTTGTAAGGCCGTTCCACACGGGAACACCGGCAAATTTCGCCAGAGTTTCCACGATCTCCTGACCGTAGCCCCTGTACTCGATGCCGTCATACATTCTGCCAAGCACCCTTGCGGTATCGGCGATGGACTCTTTCTTGCCTATCTGGGAGGCTGAGGGGTCCAGATAAGTGCACTGCATACCCAGATCATGTGCCGCCACCTCGAAGGCGCAGCGGGTACGGGTGCTGGTTTTTTCAAAAATCAGGGCTATCTGCTTGCCCACGAAGGGGGCATAGACCTCCCCGGCTTTTTTCTTGGCCTTAAGCTCGGCCGCAAAGTCGATAAGACCCTTTATTTCATCGGGTGTGAAATCCAGCAGAGTGAGAAAGTTTTTGCCTTTTATATTCATGCGTCAAGCTCCTTGCGAAGGTTTTTAACCTGCGTAAGCACACTTTCCGGGGCGGCTCCGCCGGGGGAGGTGCGCTTTGTCATGCAGTTAATAAGGTCGATTTCGCCGTAGAGATCGGCTTCAAAAA
>JAZNZM010000170.1:0-2060 GCA_045594965.1 Oscillospiraceae bacterium
GCGGTGGACAGTGCGTATATTCTCTGTGCCAAGCTCAGCCCTCAGCAAATCGGGCAGACCTCCCGGCTCGTCCGTGGAGAGGACTCCAAAGGGCTTTTGGCACACCACTATGTAGTTGTCGGCGTAAAGTATTTTCATTCCCGCGCCTCCGCATACTCTTTCATTTTATATTTTACCATCTTTATTTGCAAATTGGAACATAAAAAGAGCAAAATGTTGACACGCCCTGTCACCGCCAAGAGCCGTAGGGGCGATTCACGAATCGCCCGCAAACGGACCGTCCGGGAGGCCGGTCCCTACGGAGTGGAGATTTATTTTCGTAGGGGTCGATGCCCACATCGACCCACGGGCGACATTTGAAGCGCCCCTACGGGGGACAAAAGAATGCCCACACCGGTCTGCGCACGGTGTGGGAATTCTTTATCTGCTCTGCTTTTTGCAATACAGTCACTTGGAAATTTATTATCCTGCTTTTTTCAGTCTTCTGCTTATTATGTAGCAGTTGACTATATTCAGAATCGCGGTAAGGGCACCCATTATAAACGTGAGGGTATAGGCTCCCGTGGCGGCGTAGAGGGCATTGGAAATGGCGTTGAAAACTATGGAGCTTATGCCAAGAGCCATCATAATAACGCCGTAGTTGGCGCCCATGTGCTTAGGCCCAAAAAAATCAGTGGTGGCGGCAGGATTCACCGCAGCGGGGCCGCCGAAGGCGAAGGCTGTGAGCAGCACCACAAGGAGATAGCCCCAACCACCCACAAAGCTGAGAAGCAGGGCGCAAACCGCGGTTACAGCGGAAACCAGATAGAGGGTATTGATGCGTCCCAGACGGTCGGAATAGGTGGAGATAAGCACTCTTCCCGCGGTGTTGGCCACACCTGTCAGGGATACGGCCATGACTGCCGCAGCCTCACTCAGACCGCGCTGGATGCCCAGACCCTTGATAAGGGGATTGAGCATATTCCATGTGCCGTTGAAAAGGAAGATGTTCAGAAACAGCAGCCAGAATGGCAGCGTTCTCACGGCATTGCCGAAGGGTATGCTCTCACGCTCCATGGCAGCGGCCTTGCCGGAGGCCTTGGGCAAAGCGGAAAGATAGTCCTCACCGGGCAGCCGCACAAAGCAGCAGCAAATAAGACCCACCGCAAGAAAGACCAGTGCCAGCACGCCCAGTGCGTTGTCAAAGCCCATGCGCTTGATAAGGGCATCGGCCACGGGGGAGAAAACCACAGTGGAAAGACCGAAGGCTCCCGCTCCGATGCCTGTGGCGAAGCCCCTGCGGTGGGGCAGCCAGCGCTGGATACAGGTTAGCATGGCACCGTAGCTTACGCCGCTTCCGAAGCCTCCCAGCATGCAGTAGCTCAGGTAGAAAAGAATGATGGGGCTGCCCGCCGGGATAAAACGGGACAGAAGAATGCCAGCCCCGAAGAGGATAATGCCCACAAGGCAAACCCTGCGGGGCCCCTTGCTGTCGGCAGCGGCACCTCCGGCAAAGTTGCCGGCACAGAAGGCAAAGAGCATGAAGCTGGCCACCAGATTGGTGCTGCCCTCCTCCCAGCCGTGGAAGGCCATGGCCGGGGCCTTAAAAACGCTCCATATATAAATTATTCCCACGCACACCTGCACCAAAAGGCAGGCTCCCACCACAAGGATGGGCGAAGAAGTCTTTTTCATGCTTGCACCTCTCTGAGTTCGTATCTATAATGTGATTGTAAGACTATACTGAGTCCGTGTCAAAGAAAAATTATTTCAGGGAACTTTAGGCGGCATTTTCCGTCATAGTGTATATAAGCCCCAAAGGAGGAAAAAGCATGAAATTAAAAAGAATATCCGTCCTTTTTATCGTTTTCGCACTTGCCCTGAGCCTCAGCGCCTTCGCGGACATACCCTATATGCCAAACGACGATTTCGCCGAAGAACATTTGAGCGAGTGCCTCTATGAAAACAGATACTATCTGGTAAACAGTCCCGAGGGCAGCCTTGTGGCCTACTCCTCCCCCACCGGCAGCGCCAAGCTGAGCCTGCCCAACGGTCTTGAATACTATGTGTCCCAGACATGG
>JAZNZM010000171.1:0-5790 GCA_045594965.1 Oscillospiraceae bacterium
GCTACGATCCGACTTTGAAGGCGGTTGGAAGTCATGCTCCAACCGCCTTTTTTTGAGTAAACGCCAAATAAATACGCGACGCTCCCGGCGTGGCGAAAAACAATCCCGTAGGGCGGCCGCTTGCTGCCGCCGAAATGCGGGACGCCGAGGACACCGTCCCCTGCAAATCGCCAAAAATCCCACATACAAGGAGAGATAAACCATGGCAGACACCAAAATCGGAACAAAATGCGTCCAGGCCGGCTACACTCCCGGCAACGGAGAGCCACGCCAGATTCCCATAATCCAAAGCACCACCTTCAAATATGCATCCAGTGCCGAAATGGGCAAACTCTTTGACCTTGAGGCCTCCGGCTACTTCTACAGCCGTCTGCAGAACCCCACCAACGACTATGTAGCCGCAAAAATGGCGGCTCTCGAGGGTGGAACTGCCGCCATGCTTACCTCCTCCGGTCAGGCAGCCAACTTCTATGCTGTTTTCAACATCGCCTCCTGCGGCGATCACGTGGTTTCCTCCGCCAGCATCTATGGCGGCACCTACAATCTCTTCGCCGTAACCATGAAGCGTATGGGCATCGAATTCACCTTTGTAAGCCCCGACTGCAGTGAGGAGGAGCTTGAAGCAGCCTTCCGTCCCAACACCAAGGCAGTTTTCGGTGAGACCATTGCAAATCCCGCTCTCACTGTTCTCGACATAGAGAAGTTTGCCACGGCGGCCCATACCCACGGCGTTCCTCTTATTGTGGACAACACCTTTGCAACCCCCATCAACTGCCGTCCCTTCCAGTGGGGTGCCGACATAATCACCCACTCCACAACCAAGTACATGGACGGCCACGGCGGCGCTGTGGGCGGCTGCATCGTGGACTCCGGCAAATTTGACTGGACAGCCCATCCCGACAAGTTCCCCGGCCTCTGCACTCCCGACGAGAGCTATCATGGGGTCACCTACACCCAGCGCTTCGGTCTCGAGGGCGCATTTATCACCAAGTGCACTGCCCAGCTCATGCGCGACTTCGGCTCCATCCAGAGCCCCCAGCACGCCTACTACCTGAATCTGGGCCTTGAAAGTCTCCACCTGAGAGTTAAACGCCACTGCGAGAATGCTCAGGCTGTTGCCGAATATCTCCAGAGCCACGAGAAGATCGCCTGGGTCAAATACTGCGGTCTCCCCGGTGATGAATACTATGAGCTTGGTCAGAAGTATCTGCCCAATGGCTCCTGCGGTGTTGTTTCCTTTGGCGTAAAGGGCGGCCGCGATGCCGCTGAGAAATTTATGGGAAATCTCCGCATAGCCGCCAGTGAGACTCATGTGGCCGATGCCCGCACCTGCTGCCTCCACCCTGCCAGCGCCACCCATCGCCAGATGAACGATGCCGAACTTGCTGCCGCCGGCGTCACTCCCGACCTTGTCCGCCTCAGCTGCGGCATAGAGGACGCAGCTGATCTCATAGCCGACATTGAGCAGGCTCTTGCCAACATCTGATTCGCACCCGTAGGGGACGGCGTCCTCGACGTCCCGTGGGCGGATTATGGAATCCGCCCCTACAATTTCAATAATGACCCCAAAAGGAGCCATATAAATGCCTATCAAAATTCCCAACGACCTTCCCGCAACACAAACTCTGAACAGCGAAAACATATTCGTAATGACGGAAACCCGGGCCATGACTCAGGACATCCGCCCTCTCCAGATTCTGCTGCTGAACCTCATGCCCACAAAAATCGTCACCGAGACCCAGCTTGCCCGTCTTCTGGGCAACACCCCATTGCAGGTGGATCTGGAGCTTATGCAGATGCGAGGCCATGTAAGCAGAAATACCCCCGGCGAGCACATGCTGAAGTTTTACACCACCTTCGACAAGGTGCAGCACAAGTATTATGACGGCATGATAATCACCGGTGCCCCTGTGGAGCTTATGGATTTCGAGGAAGTTGACTACTGGCCGGAGCTTTGCGAGATAATGGACTGGAGCCTCACTCATGTCCACAGCACCTTCCACATCTGTTGGGGTGCTCAGGCCGCTTTGTACCACCATTTTGGTATCCCCAAATACACCCTGTCAGAAAAGCTCTTCGGTGTATTCCCCCATACGGTTGAGCGCCGCAGCAATATGCTCCTTCGCGGCTTTGATGAAGTTTTCATGGTTCCCCATTCCCGTCACACCAGCATTAAGCGTGAGCACATTGAGGCCTGCCCTCAGCTGAAAATTCTGGCCTCCTCTGAGGATGCGGGAGTTTATGCTGTTGCCACAGAGGGCGGCAGACAGGTTTTCATCACCGGTCACAGCGAGTATGACTGGGACACTCTCAAGCGTGAGTATGACCGGGATAAGAGTCAGGGTCTGCCCATCCACGTTCCCCATAACTACTTCCCCAACGACGATGACAGCCGCCAGCCTATGGTCACATGGCGCAGCCACGCAAATCTCCTTTATCAGAACTGGCTGAACTACTTCGTCTACCAGACCACGCCTTACGATCTCAATTCTCTTGCCGAATAAAAAAACAGCTTTTTTGAGTGTACGGAACTCAAAAAAGCTGTTTTTATTATATGGATTATATTATTTTCGCCTCAAGCCCCTCTTCGGAGCACTCCATGCGGGTGTACACAATGAAGAATGCGAAGTAGAAGCCGGCGGTGACGGAGAACAGCACATGTCCGGCCAGGATGAGGAAGGCAACGCAGAGGGCAAGGGCACTGCTGCAGGCGAGGTTTCTGAGGCTGAAGTTCATGAACAGTCCCCTGATTACCTTGATGCCCTGCTTCAGATAGAGCCAGAGCATTGTAAGGGTACCCAAAGCGCCGTAATAGAGAATAACCTCGAAAAGGTCCATCTCAATGATGTGCTCCTGACTGCCTCTTCCCACACCTGCAAGAATGGAGAAGGGCAGAGTTTCCTGAAGATCGTGCCAGGCCATGATAAGATAGGTTGTGCGTCCGGAAAGAAGAGACTGGCCGGGGTCGCGCTCGTCCATATACTTCTTGGTGGTCTTGAGGGAGTGGCTTACGGTGGCACCGGCGGAGAACAGCACATATACCGCGTAGGTCACTGCTGCGGCAATGAGAAGGCGGATAAGAGGCTTCCAGTTTTTGTGCTTCACACCCTGCACAATGGCATATACCAGCATTACCCCACCGATAAAGGCCACAGCAATGAAGGAGGTCTTGGTGCCAATGACCAACATGGCAACCACGCTGAAAGCACAGCAGGCAAGCTTGAGATAGTCCCAGAGCCCAATCTTCCCCTTGGCTTCCATCCATGAGGAAAGCATCAGGGGCAGTATCAGCATAAGCACAACGGTAATGTCGTTTCCGGCATAATAGAAGCCGCGGCTTCCTCTGTAGCCCAGAGGGTCGGCATAGGTATAAAAGCCCATTTCAAACATGAATGGGAGCATAATACCCAAGGCTCCTGTGAGAGCGGCAATGCAGAGAAGCTTATCCACACGCTGACGCAGCTCAAATTTCCCTGCGCCTGCCCTGATAATCCTCTCGCCCACCACAAGGCACATGAGGCAGTAGCAGAAGCGGATTATATAGCTGATGTCCGCAAAGAGGGAAAACTCCACACCGCGTATGAACTCGAAGCCCACGGTGAGCACCCATGCCACACCAATGCATACAAACATCAGGATAGCCTTCTTGTGGCGGCATACGAAAAGATACAGCACCATCAAAGCCAAAAAGAACATACGGATAATGAGGCTGGGGCTCAGTCCTCCGTCATCAGTAAGGTCAAGGGTGCTGAGCATATCGCCAATACCTGTTCCGCCGGCCTGAATATAGGTGAAAATGCCGTTCACCATATCAAGAAAAGGACTTAAAAGGAGCATAAGCCAAAAGCATATCTCGCAAAGCCTTTTAAATTTCTGTTCCATGATTCTCCTTTACAAAAGCGCGGCCAAATGATATTCTTGTAGTGACCGACACACTAATAATTTATTATATTTCATTCCATATTACTTGTCAATTATGGAGATTATAGTATGAAAAAGAATCTCTTTCGCATCATAGTATTGCTGCTGCTTATTATAGGAATTCTTGCGGATGCCTTTCTTCTCATCCGCCGGGTGGGAAACGAGATGGAAGACCGCAGCGTGGTCTCCGCTGTTTACTACCCTGATATTGTTAAGCTCTCCCGTGAAAGCGGCCTCAGTGAGGAGCAGTGGCTTGGAAAACTGTCGGACTGCGGCGTTCGCTACCTGATTTTCATGACAAAACCCTCATCGGATATTCTGGACTTCATAGCCTCCATCGGTATGGAAGCCGCCGGACAGGGTGACCTTGAGGGCGATTGGGCCTTTGTTGTTCCCCTGAACGGTCTTGAGCTTCCCAATTTGGGTGACACGCCCCTCGTAGTTATGAAAAACAAGGTTCGCAGCACCAATATAAGCCCCAAATATTTCGACATCGAGACCTTTGAAGGCGAGATGATAAAGGGCGTATATATGTACCGCGGCTTCTTCAACCGCTACAGAGACGACATCCGCGGCGAGGAAATTGTAAATGTCCTATACAGGGCCATAACAGACCGCGGAGCAAGACTTCTGCTTCTGCGCCCCATTACATACAAGGATTTCACCCTTGTCCTCGACCCCGAGGTCTACACGGAGGTGCTTACAGAAACCGCTGAGAGGATTGCCGAAAGAGGCTTCAGCTACGGTGAAAGCTGGTCCATTCTGGAGGCCGAGGTCATGAGCCCCTTCAGCCTATGGCTCACAGGTCTTGTGCCGGTGGCCGTATGGCTTATCATCCTCAGTCGCTTCCGCTTCCTGAAAAAACTGATGCCCCTTATCACTGGCATTGCCCTTGTGGGCACCGCAGCTGCGGTGTATATAATGCCGGATCTTGCCCAAAAGCTTCTCGCCTTTGGCTGCGCCATTGGTTTCAGTCTTGGCCTCGTGCGCTTTTTATATGAGTTCTTCCTTGAAAAAGAACATAAGCTTCTTCCCTCCCTGCCCTCCTATCTTCTGGGTCTTGCCGCGCTGCTCTGCTGGGGACTTCTTGGCGGACTTGCAATAGCAGCGATACAGACAGACCTGAGTTATCTCTACGGTCAGGATATTTTCAGCGGTGTGAAGCTCAGCATGGCTCTTCCCCTCGTGGTATGCGGCTGCATCTTTGTACTGCCCATTCTTCGCCGTATCAAAAACCGCGACTACTCCCGTCGGGAGCTTCTGGGAATGCTTCCCGCCTTTATTCTCATTCTGGCCGCCCTTCTTGTCATCATTCGTCGCAGCGGTGATACCGGCAAGGACATAAGCCAATTGGAAAACTCACTTCGAGTGGCTCTTGAATACACCTTCTATGCCCGGCCCCGGACCAAGGAGCTCTTCATTGCCGTGCCTTTTATGGCTCTTATGTTCCTGCCCGGTCTCCGGAAAGACAGCATTTTCCGACTCGTTGGCGCACTATGCTGCACTCTTGAGTGTACAAGCCTTATGAATTCCTTCTGCCACGGTCTTGCCCCCATTCATGTCTCCCTCATCCGCGGCTCCTCCGCCGCCTTGGTGGGTGCTGTGCTTGGTATAATTGTTCTTGGCTTTTTCAGTCTGTTCCGGAGAAGGAAAAACCCTCAATAGCTGAATAATCAGAAATCGAAACATCCCGAAAATTACTATTTCGGGATGTTTTTGCTGTGAAACAAAAGGAACCCCCCGGTAAAACCGGGGGTTCTTCATATGCGGGCAAAGCCCTATGTTCCTCGCGGACACGTCAAACGTGTAAGTACGGTCTGCCAGTTGCGTAAAGATTGTTACTTGCCGCCCGTAAACGGGCCAACTTCA
>JAZNZM010000172.1:0-4474 GCA_045594965.1 Oscillospiraceae bacterium
ATCTTGTGGGGGTCTATGCCCATCTTCTCTGCGAAATAGCTCTTTGCCACAGCGCCGAACATCTGCTGAGGGCTCTTGGCGGGGGAAAGGTTATCTGTGAACATGGGATACTGGCTCTTTACAAAGCGTATCCAGCCGGGACAGCAGGAAGTGAACATGGGCCACTTATACTGGTCACGGTGGGTAAAGCGCTCTATGAACTCGCTTCCCTCTTCCATAATGGTAAGGTCGGCAGTGAAGTTGGTATCGAAAACATAGTCGAAGCCAATGCGCTTAAGTGCAGACACCATACGCTCAGCGGTGGCGAACTCTCTGTCCACGCCAAGGCTCTCGCCCCATGCAGCACGGACTGCGGGTGCTACCTGTACCACAGTGGTAATCTCGGGGTCGTGGATAGCTGCCATAACGCGGCTGGTATCGTCACGCTCACGGAGAGCGCCCACGGGGCAGTGAGTAATGCACTGGCCGCAGTAGGTGCACTCGGAATTATCCAAAGCACGGTTGTGGCTCACGTCAACGGTGGTGCGGGTACCGGTGCCGGACACATCCCAGATGTTAACAGTCTGGATCTTGTCGCAGACCTGCACGCAGCGCATGCACTTGACGCACTTGGCCTCGTCACGAATGAGGGGCAGATTCTTGTTCCATGGAGTATGCTTCACGTTCTTTTCATAGCTCAGAGTGAAGATATTAAGCTCACTTGCCAGGGACTGAAGAGTGCAGTTTCCGCTGCGAACGCAGGATGTGCACTCGCTGTCATGCTGGGAGAGGATAAGCTGGATATTGGTACGCCTTGCAGCGCGCACACGGGGAGAATTGGTATTGACGACCATGCCTTCAACCACAAGGGTGTTGCAGGCGGGAACCAGATTATCGTGGCCCTCTACTTCAACCACGCAAATGCGGCAGGCAGCTATCTCGTTGAGATCCTTCAGGTAGCAAAGGCTGGGTATCTCAATATGTACGGTTTTGGCTGCTTCCAGTATGCTGGTGCCTTCAGGCACACATACCTGTATTTTGTCTATAGTAAGATTTACCATTTGTCTCTGCGGCCTCCTTTGAAAATTCCGTAACCGAAGTGGTCGCAGCGCAGGCATCTGGAGGATTCCTGATGTGCTGCAGCAGCGCTCATGCCGCACTCAATGCAGTCGAAGTCGTGCTTGCGTTCGCTTGCCTCGCGCTCAAGAGTGTTGATTCGGCCATGGGGGGGCTTATCGGAAAGTGCAGGTTCCGGAACCTCCACATTGGTGGCTATAATATGGCGGTAGCCAAGGTAATCGTCGATATTGGCAGCTGCCACCTTACCGGCGGCGATGGCACGGATAACGGTGGCTGGGCCGGTGACGCAGTCTCCTCCGGCGAAGAAGCCGTCACTGTTTCTCAGTTGGCTGCTGGGCAGAGCGTCAATGGCACCGCGCTTAATCTCAATATCAACATCCTCAAAGGCATAGGTTTCAACACCCTGACCAACAGCAACAATGATAACATCGGCAGGCATGCGGACCTGACCCTTGCCCTCGGCATTGCGGGGCTTGGGTCTTCCATCGGAGCCGATGGGTCCGATGATCTGAGGCTGTACCCAAAGAGCAGCGCAGTGGCCCTTCTCGTCCACCTCGATACGCTGGGGAGAAGAAAGCATACAAAGCTCTGCGCCTTCGGCAATTGCGCCCTCGATCTCCTCGTCAAGAGCGGTCATATCCTTCTGACGGCGTCTGTAGACACAGGATACCTTCTCGGCACCCAGGCGGATAGCAGAACGAACGCAGTCCATTGCAACGTTGCCGCCGCCGATAACGATAACCTTCTTGCCGGTGAAGTCGGGCATTTCGCCATCGCCAATGCCACGGAGAAGCATAACGGCAGAGATGACACCCTCGCTGTCCTCGCCCTCAATGCCAACCTTCTTGTCAGTATGGGCACCGATAGAGATATATACACTGTCGAACTGACGGCGCAGCTCGTCATAGCGGATATCCTTGCCGATATCGATTTCGGTCTTAACATCAATGGGTTCAGGTCCTGCGGAGAGTATGTACTCAATTTCCTTGTCCAGAATCTCTCTGGGCAGGCGGTAATTGGGAATTCCGTAACGGAGCATGCCGCCCAGTTTCTTCCTTTTCTCAAACACAGTGACCTTATGACCCATAATGGAGAGATAATAGGCAGCGGAAAGACCGCCGGGGCCGCCACCAACAACAGCAACACGCTTTCCGGTGGATTCAAAGTGTCTGGGAGGATCCATGTTGGGCGATGCGTTATCAACAGCATAGCGCTTGAGCGCGCGGATGTTGATAGCGTTATCCACCATATTTCTGCGGCAGCGGGCCTCGCAGGGATGCTCGCAGATATAAGCGCAGGCAGAGGGGAAGGGATTATCCTTGCGGATAAGGCGAACAGCATCGTCGCAGCGTCCCTCGTGGACAAGAGCGATATAACCGGGAATATCCACTCCTGCAGGACACAGAGCAACGCAGGGAACGGGATTCTCAAGGCTGCCAAGACAGCGGTTATGGAGAACATGCTCCATATAATCATCTCTGAAGCCTCGAACGCCGTTAAGAACTATTCTTGCGGCCTCGATACCTATTGCGCAGTCGGCGCTGGCTACGATCATGTCAGCGGTCTTTTCAATAAGAGCTATTGTCTCAGGAGTTCCCTTGCCGTCAAGAACCTTGGTAATAAGGGTACTCAGCTGACTGAGACCGATACGGCAGGGTACACACTTGCCGCAGGTCTGTGCCTGACACATGGTCAGGAAACTGAGAGCCATGTCAACGGGGCAAAGTCCGGGAGGAGAAGCGGCTATGCGTCGCTCTATATCCCGGTAAATGCCATCGACGACCTTTTGAGCCTGGCTGGGCGTATTGATGTCAAGTCTGCTCATAGTTCATCACCTTTTCCTTAGAATATAGATTAGAAAAAAATATATATCTGTGTAAATTTTCTCATAGGACTTTAACAAAGTCAAGCGTTAAATAATACACACTCTTTTTCGCTGAATCACAATTTTTTGTATAAAAATAAGCATTTTAGCCTTTTTACAGCTAAAATGCGTATTTTTTTCACACCCTGTGAGGGTTTTTAACATTCAGGACAACTATCGCTCCAAGAACAAAAACAACTCCCAGAGCACTCATAAGACTGATAGGCTGGGCGAAAATAAAAACTCCCACAAGCGTTGCAACAACAGGCTCAAGGGAAGCCATTATGGAGGCGCGTCCCGTTTCCATACCCTCAAGGCCCTTAGTATAAAACAGATACGGCAAATAGCAGCTTACCGCACCGGTGGCAAGAGCCAGAGCTATATTGCTGCCGGAAGAAAAACATATGCTCAGGGTTTCGGCAGGGGGCCATATCACCGCTGCACCGACAGCTGCCAGAAGGCAGGACCAGAAATTAACCGTAAGGCTGTTATAGCCTCTGTTCATGGCAAGACGGGCAAAGATGCTGAAAAGAGCATAGCCAAGACCGGAGCCTGTCCCCAGAAGAAGGCCTTTGAGAGAAATCGCGCTCTCCCCTCTTCCGCTTACAAGACAGCAGCCCACGAAGGCCAGCACAAGAGCCAAAACCTTTGTTCCGGTGAACTTTTCACCAAAAACGAAGAATGATATTACCATCACTATGGGCGGCGCTGTATAGAGCAAAATTGCAGCTGTACTCAGGTCTATGTAGTTCATGCTGGTAAAATAGCAGTATGTGAAAAAAAGAAGAGAGAATATGCCGGAGCCAATAAAGCACCAGACATCACGGGGTCTGACCCTGAAAAGCTTCGGGTCTTTGATGGCAATAGTCAATCCAAAGCAAAGAGCAGCCACCCCGCAGCGGAGCATAACAGCTCCGGTGGACGCGATGCCGATGTCGCCCAGATGCTTCACAAAAAAGCCCATGAAGCCCCAGAGAACACCGGCAGCGAGAACGAGGACAGTTGATTTTTTCATTACAGTATTTTGGATATAAGCTCAGCAAGGGGTATATAGGCGATTGGAAGGAAAACAGCAGGGAGCATGTTGGCAACCTTTATGCGTTTGGGGCTCAGCTCCAGCATATTAATACCCATACCTATAAGGATAACTCCTCCGACAGCGCTCATCTCGGTGACAACCTCGGGACTGAGATAGGGCGAAATAATACCGGCAAGCATAGTTAGGCCGCCCTGAAAGACAAGAATAAAGAGTGCGGAGAAAGGTACACCCAGCCCCATTGCGGCTGCGAACATAAGGCTGCTTACAAAATCGAGGGCGCTCTTGGCAAAAATAATGCTGTAATCTCCGTTGATTCCGGCTTCAAAGGAGCCCATGATAGTCATGCTGCCAACGCAGAATACTATGCAGGCAGTGATAAAGCCTTCAGTAAAGCGTCCGGAGCTTTTACCCTTGAAGAGCTTTTTCTTGATAAAATCTCCCGCTCCCTCGATTCCGTCATCTATACGGATAAGCTCACCGACCACGGTGCCGACAGCCATGCAGATTATCAC
>JAZNZM010000173.1:0-6528 GCA_045594965.1 Oscillospiraceae bacterium
GGTTTTTTCCGATGTGGAGAAAATGTGCGCCGAGGGTCTTGCCGTTCCCGAAACCACGGAGCTTATTTACGGACTTCGTGCCGCAGGCTGGGACATTCCCCTTGAAGCTCTCAGCGTGGAGGAATGCGCCGAGGCCATAGCAAGGGCATTGGAGGGCTAACTATACGCACTTGCGTAAATTTATGAATTGATGCTTCGCATCATGAATTGAGCCGAAGACTCATGAATTGGTGCAAAGCGCCATGAATTGAATTGCCCATACATCAATGCGCCTTTATGGCGCAATTTATGCCGAAGGGCAATTCATGGTTTTACCAATTCATGCCCTTTGGGGCAATTCATTGCCGCCGCAGGCGGCGAAAGGACAAACGATATGCCAATCATCCGCACAGAGGGCCTTACGCATATTTACAGCAAGGGCACTCCTTTTGAAAAAGTGGCCATTGACCACATAGATATTGAGATAGAGCGGGGCGAGTTCGTGGGACTTATCGGCCACACGGGCAGCGGCAAGAGCACCTTTATCCAGCACCTGAACGGACTGCTCTCACCCAGCAGCGGCAGGGTGACCGTGGACGGAGTGGATATAGCCTCCTCCAAGACCGCGGCCAGAGAGGCCAGATTCAAGGTGGGCCTTGTGTTCCAGTACCCCGAGTATCAGCTCTTTGAAGAGACCGTTCGCCGTGACATCGCCTTCGGCCCTAAGAACATGGGTCTCAGCGAGGAGGAGATAGACGAGCGCGTCCGTGAGGCTGCTCTTTTCGTGGGTGTGCCGGAGTATCTTCTGGAGGCCTCTCCCCTTGAGCTCAGCGGCGGTCAGAAGCGCCGCGTGGCCATTGCAGGGGTGATCGCCATGCGCCCTCAGGTGCTTATTCTGGACGAGCCCACCGCCGGCCTTGACCCTGCGGGACGGGAGAGTGTGCTGGGCAACATCAGCTATTACCAGCGCGCCACGGGAGCCACCGTGATACTCATAAGCCACAGTATGGACGATGTGGCGAGAATAGCAAGCCGCCTTGTGGTCTTCAACGAGGGCCGTATTGCCATGGACGGCAGTCCTGCGGAGGTTTTTGAGCGGGCTGAGGAGCTCAGCGCCATGGGTCTCAGCGTGCCCAAGGCCACGGAGATAGCCATGGCTCTGCGCCGCCGGGGCGTGGATATCCCCCAGAGCATATATACAACGAATTATCTCCGCAAAATGCTCATAAACCTGAGAGAGGGGGATGAGCAATGCTGAAGGATGTTACCCTTGGCCAGTATTTTCCCGGCAGCAGCATAATCCACCGCCTTGACCCCCGGACAAAGATTATATGGCTGGTGGGTTACATTGTGGCTCTCTTCATTGTGAATGGCTGGGAGGGCTACGCTCTGATGCTGGCTCTGCTCATAGCCTTCACCGCCATAGCGGGCATCAGCGCCAAGGCCATGCTCAAGGGTCTCAAGCCACTTTTGTTCATAGTGGTTTTCACGGGGCTTATAAACCTCTTTTACGGCAGCGGCGAGCCTATCTGGGAGTTCTGGATATTCTCCATCACCCTTGACGGCATCCGCACCGCCATATTCATGGTGCTGCGCATCATGCTTCTGGTCTGCGGCACATTTCTGCTGACCTATACCACCTCACCCCTGCAGCTCACTGACGGACTTGAGCGGCTGCTGGGGCCTTTGAAAAAGATAAAGATACCCGTTCATGAGCTGAGCATGATGATGAGCATTGCCCTGCGCTTCATCCCCACCCTTATAGAGGAAACGGACAAGATAATGTCCGCCCAGAAGGCCAGAGGCGCCGGCTTCGATACGGGAAAGCTCACCGAGAGAGCCAAGGCTCTCATACCCATGCTGGTTCCCCTTTTTGTAAGCGCCTTCCGCCGTGCCGATGAGCTGGCCACAGCCATGGAGTGCCGCTGCTATCAGGGGGGCGAGGGCAGAACAAGAATGAAAGAGCTGCATTTATCCCTGCGTGATGCAATTGCGTTGCTTTGCTGCGCTATTGTTATAGCAACAGCTTGTCTGCTGCGCCGCTTTGGACTGTGATAAGGAGCGATACTATGTTCAGAAGAGACAAAAAAGACGGCCCCGTGATGGAGTGGATATACATTATCCTTGGCATCTTTGCCATCGGCATCAGCTTCTACCACTGGTTGTTCTGATGGAGAGAATGGAAGGAGAGCGCAATATAGCGCTGAGACTTATGTATGACGGCTCTGCCTACCACGGTTGGCAGGTGCAGAAAACCGAGATTACGGTGGCTGAGACGCTGGAAACCGCTCTCAGCAAAATCTGCGGACACAGTGTGAAGGTGGTGGGCTGCGGACGTACGGACGCAGGGGTCCACGCACGCCGCTACTGCGCCAATTTCCGCACCACAAGCCGCATACCCATTGACCGCCTGCCCCTTGCGGTGAATTCCCGCCTTCCTGCGGATATAGTTGTAACGGATGCAGTGGAGGCCCCATGGGAGTTCAACGCCATAGGCTCCTGCGTCATGAAGGAGTATATCTATAAAATACACAACAGCCGCATACGCGACCCCTTTCTTGAAAAGCGGGTGTGCTTCTACCCATCCCCGCTGGACACGGAGAAGATGGAGCGGGCGGGCAGAGCCTTCGAGGGAAAGCATGACTTCGCTGCCGTGAGGAGTGTGGGAACTCCCACAAAGACCACCGTGCGCACTGTCCATTGGTGCAGAACGGAGAGAGAGGGCGACCTTATCACCGTTTCCGTGTGTGCGGACGGCTTCCTTTACAATATGGTGAGAGCCATTGTGGGAACCATGGTCTATGCTTCCTACGGCAAGATTGAGCCGGAGGATATTCCCGAGCTTCTCCGAAAGGGCGACCGCCGCCTGACCGGGCCGACCATGCCTCCACAGGGACTCTATCTCAACCGCATCTGGTATGAGGGAGAGATTGGAAAAATGATGGAGAAATAGTTCTCCGCTATGTATTTTTGTTCATAATTAACTGATATAATCGGACGAGAAAAAGAGGGATGAGAATGAAAACCGCGATTGACATTCTGATTTTGGTAATACTGATATGCGGCGCATGGACAGGCTATAAGAAGGGTCTTATTATGGGCGTTCTGGGCGCTGTGGTGCTGATAGTCTCCGTCTACGGAGCAAATCTGCTGTCCAACACCTTCTCCTATGATGTGGTGACTGCCCTCAAGCCCTTCGCAGGGGGCTATGTGGAGAATCTCGTGGACGGGGAGGACGGAGTTATTGAGGCCATGGGCTGGGATAACGAGGAAAACTACTCCCTTGAGGATCTGCTTATCCGCCACGAGGACGAGAAAGAGGAGTTTGCCGCCACCTGCTTCGAGAAAATGGGTATTGACGCCTCCGCTGCCTCCATCATGGCTGAGTCCGCGCTGGAGTATGGCGAGGAAGAGGACAAGAGCATTGTGGACTCCGTCATACATGAGCTGTGCGCACGCATAAGCTATGTTGGCTGCTTTGTGATAGCCTTTCTCATTATAGTTATTGTACTTACCGTGGTGATAAACCTGCCCAACCTCAGCTACAAGATACCCCATCTGGATCTCGTGAACGACATTGCGGGAACTGTGATCGGCCTTCTCACCGCCGCTGCCTACTGCGCAATTCTGGTATGGGCGCTGAAGTTTATGGGTATTATCATCGGCGCGGAGACACTTTCTGAGACCACCCTTGGCAGCTGGTTCCTGAAGAGGGATTTCATGTCTGCCTTCCTGGGCATCTGAGCCCAATATTTATCCTGACTGTTTTGGAGAATTTTTAATGGAACAACCCACTCTCTGCTCCCGCTGCAAGAAGAATGTGGCGGTGATATTCATCACGAAAATTGAAAACGGGGAAAGCAAAAACGAGGGGCTCTGCCTTCGCTGCGCCCGGGAGCTTCACATCAAGCCCATTGACGATATGATCAGCAAGATGGGTCTCAGCGACGATGATCTGGAGGCTCTCACCAATGATATGTCCTCCCTGATGAACGGCGAGGGTCTTGCCGCTTTGCAGGAGGCCGCCATGGGCGGGGACGAGGACAGCGATGACGACGAGGGCAAGACCGCAACCTTCCCCTTCCTCAGCCGTCTTATGGGCGGCCAGCCTCCCCGGGGCGAACAGGGAGGCATTGTGCCCTCCGAGGGCAGCTCCTCCCGGAACGAGCCTCCCAGACAGGGGGCAAAGGAGGGCAGAAGCGCCAAGAAAAAGTTTCTGGACAGCTATTGCATAAACCTCACCGACAGGGCAAGAAACGGCAAGCTTGACGCCATGATAGGCCGCGCCGAGGAGCTTGAGCGCGTTATCCAGATCCTCACCCGCCGCCAGAAGAACAATCCCTGCCTTATAGGTGAGCCGGGTGTTGGCAAAACCGCCATAGCCGAGGGTCTTGCCCAGCGCATAGCCGCCGGAGAGGTGCCCTATAAGCTGAAGGACAAGGAGGTCTATCTTCTGGACCTCACTGCCCTTGTGGCAGGCACCCAGTTCCGCGGCCAGTTTGAAAGCCGCATGAAGGGGCTTATTCAGGAAATTACCCGAGAGGGCAATGTTATCCTCGTCATTGACGAGGTGCACAATATCGTGGGCGCGGGGGATGCCGAGGGCAGCATGAACGCCGCCAACATACTCAAGCCCGCTCTCAGCCGCGGCGAGATTCAGGTTATCGGCGCCACCACCTTCACCGAATACCGCAAGCACATTGAAAAGGACGCCGCTCTTGAACGCAGATTCCAGCCTGTTACCGTGGCGGAACCCAGCATTGCCGACAGCATAAAAATACTCCGCGGCATAGCACGCTACTACGAGGAATACCACGGGGTTATTATAAGCGATGAGATGTGCCGCCTTGCGGTCACCCTCTCCGAGCGCTATATCACAGACCGTTTCCTTCCCGACAAGGCCATTGACCTTATCGACGAAGCCTGCTCCGATGTTAATCTTAAAAATGCCGACCTTGCCCGTATGGACGCTATTTCCAAGGATATGGCGGATCTGGACAAGGAGCGTGAGCTGCTTATGTCGGACACCCAGAACGAGCACTATGAGCGTCTTGCCCAGATAAGGGCGGAGCATATGCGCCTTGACAATGAGCTTCTTGAGCTGCGCACCAAAGGCAAGCCCATGCTCACCGAGGAAAATCTGGCCAGAATAATCGAGCTCTGGACCAAGATTCCCGCCTCCTCCATCCGCGCTGACGAGTTTGAGCGTCTGGGCTCTCTCTCCGCACGGCTGAAGAGCCATGTTATCGGACAGGATGAGGCTGTGGATGCCGTGTGCGCCGCCATAAAGCGCAGCCGCGTGGGTCTGCAGGCCAAGCGCAAGCCCGTGAGCTTCATCTTTGTGGGCAGCACCGGTATCGGCAAGACCGAGCTCGTGAAGCGCCTTGCCGATGAGCTTTTTGATTCCCCCGAATCCCTCATCCGTCTGGATATGTCCGAGTTCATGGAAAAGCATACCGTGTCCCGTCTCATCGGCTCTCCTCCCGGCTATGTGGGCTACGATGAGGCAGGCCAGCTCACCGAGAAGATACGCCGCAAGCCCTACTCCGTGGTGCTTTTTGACGAGCTTGAAAAGGCCCATCCCGATGTGCTGAACATTCTGCTTCAGATCCTTGACGACGGCCGCATTACCGATGCTCAGGGCCGCACCGTCAATTTTGAAAATACCGTCATCATCATGACCACCAATGCGGGAAGCAACAGCAAGGGCGGCGGTCTTGGCTTCGGACAGAGCCTCAACGACATGAGCCGCGACAAGGCTCTCAAGGCTCTCAACGAGTTCCTGCGCCCAGAGTTTATTAACCGCGTGGACGAGATTGTCTACTTCAATCACCTCACTGAGGAAAACTTCCGGGCCATTGCCCATCTCATGCTGGGCGAGCTGCGTGAGGTCATGGAAGCTAAGGCCATAGCCTTTGAGTATGACGATGCCCTTGTGGACTATCTGGTAAAGCGCAGCTTCAGCGAAACCTACGGCGCAAGAAATCTCCGCCGCACCATTCAGAAGGAAATAGAGGACATTATTGCCGCCAAAATCGTGGATGAGCTTAGGGGACAGGCAAAATCCGTCCGTCTCAGCAGCGATGGCGAAAAGGCAATAGTGGAGGCTGAGTAAGCCTTACAAACGGGAAAAGAGAGTGTTGAAGATGTTGGATAAAGAAACAAGAAGAAAGAATATGGGCGTAAACCTTAAGCGCCAGCTTAAGGGGCTTATAAAAAGCGAGGATAATCTCATTAACGCCATCGGCTTTTTCGCTCTTGGCGCTCTGCTCCTTGTGGCGGGCGCTTTGACAGGTATGGCCTTCCTCGGCCTCATCGGAGGCGGCTGCATAATACTGGGGCTTGAGCGTCTTGTGCGCCGCAGCGCCAAAAAGGGCGGCGGTGAGGTCAGCGACCTTAAGCTGCAGTCCGAACAGCTGAAGGAAAAAGCCGAGAATAATCTCAGGAAATAACAAAAGACATCCCGAAAATTGAATAAGAAAAAGACAAGGGCCGGGGAGCAAAAGCTCCGCGGCCCCCCAGCTTGTCAAAAAAGTCTTTTTGACAAGC
>JAZNZM010000174.1:0-4838 GCA_045594965.1 Oscillospiraceae bacterium
CATAGCTGCCACCTTGCTTGACAAGGCAGAAGTGGGCTATGAGAAGCTTCTGGCAGAGGAAAATGCCGATGCCTGCGCCGCCTTTGGCATAAATCAGGCTCCCACCCTCATCGTCAGCGACGGCGAGAGCTTCAAAAAGTATGCCGGCGTTTCCGACATCCGGGGATATCTCAGAAGCCTCGGCGCATAATAGAAATATAAGCTAAACCCGGCCCCCTCTGATGAGGGGGCTGTCACCGCAGGTGACCGAGGGAGAGATAATAAAAGTAAGAAGTAATAAGTAACAAGTAAAAAGTGGTGTATCGGCAAAGTCGATGTATTTTAATAATCCCATAGCGATACCTCACCTATTACCTATTCACTATTACCTTTTACCTTGTTCTCTCCCACCGTCGCCGCTGCGGGGAGTCGCCTCCCTCGTCAGAGGGAGGTTTTCGCAATATAGACAGGGAGGTATAATCCATGTACGATATTATTATCATAGGCGCGGGTCCTGCGGGGCTTACCGCTGCCATTTATGCCCGAAGAGCAGGAAAAAGCTGCCTCATCATTGAGCGCGGCGCTTTCGGAGGACAGATTGCCCTCTCCCCCAAGCTTGAAAATTACCCCGGCTTTACGGAGATAAGCGGAGCGGAGTTCTCCGACCGCCTTGTGGAGCAGGCTCTGAATCTGGGTGCGGAGGTGGAGCTGGACGAGGTCACCGCCATCGGCGAAAGAGACGGTATGAAAACCGTCACTACCCTTTCGGGCGAGTTCGAGGCCAAGGCTCTTGTAATCGCTGCCGGAGCAAAGCACCGCCGTCTTGGCATCGGGCGCGAGGAGGAGCTTACCGGAATGGGCGTGAGCTACTGCGCTGTATGTGACGGAGCATTTTTCAAGGGTCTCACCGTGGCTGTGGTGGGCGGCGGCTCCAGTGCATTGCAGGACGCCATCATGCTTTCCGACAGCTGCGAGAAGGTGTATCTTGTCTACCGCAGCAGCTTAAGAGGGGAAAAGCAGCTTGTGGATATACTTCGCCGCCGTGAGAATGTGGAATTCGTTCCCGGTGCCGTGGTTACGGAGCTTGAGGGTGACATGGAGCTTGAGGCTGTAAAGCTCAGCACTCCCGAGGGCGAGCGAAGAATAGAGCTGCAGGGACTTTTTGTGGCCGTGGGCTATGCCCCGGATAATGCTCCTTTTGCATCTCTCGTTGAGCTTGACGAAGGCGGATATGCCGCCTCCGGTGAGGACTGCCTGAGCCGCACCCCCGGTGTGTATGTGGCAGGAGACTGCCGCAGCAAGGCCGTCCGTCAGGTGACCACCGCCGTAGGTGACGGAGCCGTTGCAGCTCTGGCCGCCTGCCACTATGTGGACAGTCTGTGAGGGTAAGTCCATGAGGATACTTGTAATTGACGGACAGGGAGGCGGCATAGGCCGACAGCTGGTGAGCGCACTGAAGGCCGCCTTTCCACAGCATGAGCTGATTGCTGTGGGCACAAACTCTGCTGCCACCGCAGCCATGCTGAAGGCCGGAGCCGATGCTGCCGCCACAGGGGAGAACTCCGTGCTGGTATGCGCCCGCACAGCGGATGTTATCGTGGGGCCAATAGCCATAGTAATTGCCGATGCTCTTCTGGGTGAGATCACCCCTGCCATGGCCACCGCCGTAAGCCAAAGCGCTGCCCGGAGAATACTCATTCCCGTGAACCACTGCGATAATATAATCGTGGGCGTGGGAGATCTGAATATGAGCAAGCTGGTGCAGGAAGCAGTTGCAATAATCGGCGATAAATCGTAGGGCGCGATACCCTCAACGCTCCAAAATGCGGGACGGTAGACCCGTCCCCCGGGAAGGGCAATTCAGGGTTTCCGCTGCCCTTGACACCCTTTCGTACAGATGCTAAAATATCCATGCCCACAGAAGTGAGCCACGGGCTTTCAGAAGAAAGCCGTTTATCTGATTACTCCCATCCCTTTGAGGGATATCCGAAACGATTGCCGCGAAGGTGATTTTCCGCTCCATGGGGGAGCGGTGCGCCCTTGCGGCAATTTCTTGTTATTCGGAGGAAAACCATGAAAAAGTTTGGAAAACTCACTGTAACCGCATTGTGTCTGGCCCTATGCGTTGTGCTGCCCATTGTATTCCACATCATTCCCGAGGGCGGCAGCCTTTTCAGCCCCATGCATATTCCTGTGTTCATCTGCGGCCTTGCATGCGGAGGCGTATGGGGGCTGGTGTGCGGCATACTGGGGCCTGTGCTCAGCTCATTTATCACGGGCATGCCAAATGCGGCCTACCTGCCGCCCATGCTGGTGGAGCTTGCGGCCTACGGCCTTATTACCGGGGCAATGATGCACTTTGTACGCACAGGCAGGCTCTATGCGGACCTCTACATAAGCCTTGGCACCGCCATGATTTTGGGCCGTGTGCTGGCAGGTCTTGCCAAGGGCTTCATTTTCGCTCGGGGAGCGTTCACAATTGGAATGTGGGCTGCAAGCTATTTTGCCGGCTCCGTGCCGGGGATAATTGCCCATCTTATCATAGTGCCCGTCCTCTGCTCCGCCCTTATGAAGGCAAGGCTCATTGACAGGAGGTATCCATGAAAAACATTGATATAAACGGCTTTTCCCAGCGCTGGAGAGTGCGGCGTCTTGAAGAAAGGGATGCCCCTCTGGTGCTGGAGCTTATGGATGAAAATCCCCAGTATTATGAGTACTGCGGCAAAAGCTGCAGTATAGATGAAATAATCCGGGATATGAGCGCTCTGCCCCCGGGGAAGAGCATGGAGGAAAAGTATTATCTGGGCTTTTTCGAACTGGGACACCTTATTGCCGTTATGGACTTCATAGACGGCTATCCCGACGAGGACACAGCCTATATAGGCTTTTTCATGCTGACAGACTGCTATCAGGGCAAAAAAATAGCCACCGCATTGGTGGAGCGGATTTGCCTTTACTGCACGCAGCTTGGCTATAAGCGCGTGATGCTGGGATATGAAAAGAGCAATCCCCAGTCTTCCCACTTCTGGCTGAGCAACGGCTTTGAGCCTCAGCGTGAGCTGGAGCAGGAGGGCGGAATTATTGTTGCGGCGGAGAGAGCCTTGCCCCCAAGCCCCGCCGAGCCCCTTTTTGAGAACTTTTTACTGCGTCAGAGTGCATGGAAAAAGGGCTTTGAGCCCCGTGACGCACTGAAAATGTGTTATCAGGCAGCCTTCGGGGCCGAGCACGGTTTGCAGGACCCCAGTGCTGCCCGTAAGTATCTGCGCATGGAGCTGACAAGGGTGAAGGAGTCAAGGATAGAGCCTTTGTATGAGCAGATTTCTCCAAGCCTCTGCCGCGTGAATCTGCGGACGTGGAAGGCCCACGGACTGAAGTGGCAGTGGCTCTATGCCATGTTTTCCAAGGCTGAGGGCACGGGAGATATTGAGCCATATCTCAGCACCGTTGCCGCCCATGCCAAAGAGGGCAGACTGCCCTTTGACTCCGAGGCATGGGAAGGGGAGCTTGCTTCCTGGGATGGAGGCCCCGTCAGCCATTCTCAGCGCTACAGGGAGACCTATGACCCTGCCTACCGCATTGCACCTATAGAGTATATGTACACCCTTCCTGTGCTGGAGAAAATGGCTCAGTACCCCGATGGCTGCGTTGTGGCCATTGACGGACGCTCCAACTCCGGCAAAAGCTCCCTTGCCGACAGGCTTTGCGCCATTACGGGAGCGGGGCTTGTGCGTATGGATGATTTTCTGTGGCCCGGCGGCAGAACAGTAGTGGAGGAATTGGGCATGGTGGGCGGCAATGTCCACTACGATATGATAAAAGACGAGGTTCTGCCTTATCTGAAAAGCCCCAAGGCATTCAGTCACCGCTATTTTGAGGGCCATACCATCCGCATGGACAGAAAAAGACGGGTCTGCGCCTCCCCCTACCGCATTGTGGAGGGCAGCTTCTCCCAGCATGCCTATTTCGGTAAATACTGGGATATTAAAGTCTTTATGACCACAGACAGTGCCACCCAGCGCCGACGGGTCATGGAAAGGGACGGCGAGGCGCTTGCCGCCAGCTACTACAGCCTCTGGATTCCCATGGAGGATGAATATATAGACTTCTTCCGTCTGGAAGAGCGGGCGGAAGTTGTTATCAGAACATGAAGAAATCTCCCCTTTGATAAGGAAGGGGAGATTTTCAATTGAAGGCAACGAGACGCCCGGCATAAGCCGGGCGCCTTCTTTGCTGGGGTCAGGATAAAAGGGAGTGTGTGTAATCCGTTGTAACAATATTAATAGAAGAGAGCGTCCCAGACATTCCAGACGCCGAGGCAGGACACCAGCACGAGAGCCACTGCTACAACAACAGCTGCAAGCCACTGCTTCTTGAATATCCACTCACGCATATCTGCGGATGCGCCGATCTGCCAGAGAGAACCGCCCATGGAAACGGGAGAAAGACCGGTGGAAATGCAGCCGGCGAGAATGCAGGCGCAGATAGTGGACTCGTGCAGCCCGCTTGCCGCTGCAAGGGCAGCTGCCATGGGTGCGAACATGGGGATAATTGCGAAAGCATTGGAAACAAAGGAGAGGCAGGCACTGAAGAGAACGATGCAGGCAGGGATGAACCATGCGGGAATTGCGCTGGTAAGAGCACCGCTGATGAATTCCACGAGGCCCAGATCCTTGGTGCAGTTTACGATGGCGCAGCAGCCGGCAATGTTGACAAAGCTGAGCCAGGGAATTTTGTTCTTGTAAATATCAGCAGTCTCCTGACCGTCAACCATTCCGAAGATGTGGAACAGCACAATGCCGATAAGGCAGTTCTGCTTAAGTCCAAGATGGCTTGCCATCCATGCGGTGACAGGGTTGGCG
>JAZNZM010000175.1:0-4517 GCA_045594965.1 Oscillospiraceae bacterium
CCTCGCCCTTGAGAGTGCCGGCATACTTGCCGAAAAGGGTCATAACGGCGGCCTCCTGAGGCTTGAGCACGTTGAGACCGCAAAGAGGTATCCAGCCGACACAGACCCAGATTATGCCTATTACCACCATGGGGATCGCTACAGGGAGCTTGCTGCGTATCAGCACCGCGCCGATGACCAGCACCGCAATACCCACAAGATAAATAATGATCGTAAGAAAGAGCATGGCAAAGCCGCTTTTCTTCGTTGTCAGTATTTTTTCATTCATTCTATCGTTCTCCTTTCTTTTTGATATCAAAATGATATCATTTAATGGAAGTATTGTCAATACTACAGCATATGAAAAAGCCCACAAAATACTTGTGGGCTTTTTGTTGGTATTAACTTATCAAAAATAATACTCCTCAAGGAACATGAAGTAATACAGGCCGTTTATCTCAACATACTGCAGCTGTTCGGTGTGGTCGCCTATGATTTCATATCCCGGCTCAACTGTGCTTATACCCATATACAGGTTATGTGTGGGCAAGCCGCGCCTGACATCAAAGATATCCGAATAGGCATAGTGTTCACGCCGCGCATTTTCCGCGAACTCGTTTCGGAGAACACCTGAGTCTCTTGAGGCGCACCAGTCATACACTGTAGAATGGGTATTCAGATCGAATTCTATGTAGGCATAGAAATCATGGGGCTGACCTCCGTGCCTGGTAAAACCCGGCTTGCAGACAAAGACGGCCGTGTCTGCATCGATTCGTACAAGGGCGAATTCGTCAATCCGCAGCAATATTTCCTCGTATTCCATTTCCTTTTTGAGCCTTAGTTCGAAAGAAGCGGTCTTGTCTATAATAGCGAAAAGGGCTGCAATAAGAACTGCCGCGAGTATAAGAATAAGGGCTATTTTTTTAGTCTTTTTGTCCATAACCGTGGCCTCTCTTTCATCAACACTCCCAGTCGGGCTTATTCTGAACTCGCAATGAAAACATCCAGTATACTTCCATCTTCCATGTCTATATAAAAATTGGCATATGTATCCATGTGGCCCTGCTCAATTCTGCCCTCAAGATGCCAAACCAATTTATCAATGTAGACCATTTTTTCGTTTTTGACCTCATCAAAGGCCTTTTCTCCACCCATATGCTCTAGAGCAATACAGATGGCAGTATCCTTATCAACATTCACAGTGACCTCTTCGGGCATGATGTTGCGGCTTCGATGAGCCCCGCTAAACACAGTGCCTTGTTCAAAGCTTATCCATGCTGAATTAAGCAGGATATCGCCTTCATATTCGCAAACAGTGATTTTTCCAGGCCCCTCCTCCACAATTTCAAGCTCTTCAAGGCTTTTCCCCGGAAACAGCAGGAGCAAAACATCATCCAAAGCAATTTCAGCTTTATCCTCTTGGTCTATAGAATTCAAGACCTCGATTTTAGTAAAAGCAGTGAGAAGGATCTCCCGCTCGGTGTCGTAGCTATATTGATACTCGTCATCCTCATAAAATACTACATTCTCCAGGGCACTATTATTTTCAGATGGAGCCGCAGGCATCTGAGAAACATCCGTAAGCCTGAGTTTTCCTCTTCCCATGCTGGGATAGTCTTGAAGTCCTCCGCAAGCTGAAATACCCAGTGCAAAAACCAAAACTATCAGCGTAACAAATACCCTTTTCATAGCCGGCACCTCAATACTCCCAATCGGGCTTATTCCGCTTTTTGCCAAAGAGGCCTTTTTTCTCCTCCATGCCAAGCTTAACCCGCTCGGGCTCATCTCTTCTTATCTCCTGCCAATCTGCGTCATCCGCTACAGGCTTTTCCTCCCTCGCCTCACGGCCTCTGCGCAGAAGCTCATCTACAGGCACGGCTTCGGGTGCTTCTGTCGGCTCCCATGGCTCCACAAAATCTGTGCTGCGGTCAAAGATGACAAAATTCAAAGGCGCCAAAACCTTATTCGCCTCAAATGCGAAATCGTCCTCAAGCCCCCAGTTGAAGCCCAAAAGGGTTTCGCGTTCCCCGGTGCTGACAGCATCCACTATAACATTTTCTCCGCTTTGGCTGAGCATAATGCTGAGAGTAAGGCAGCCCTGCCTGTAGGCATACCTTTCAAAAACAAGAAGCTCTGCACTGCCTCTTGCGAGGTATTCCGTAAGCTGGCCTCCATAACCAAGGTTTGGTATCTGCTCACGAAGCAGCGCAGATATTTCCGCAACCGTGCCCTTGCCCTTAAGACTTATCCTTGCCATGCTCATGCTCCTTTCGCAAAGTTTGTTTTCTGCCTTTATTTTACACATTCCATAAGGGGTAATGTCAAGTGCTTTTTGTATATCACATAGCTTTAATGCCTCGCAGAGTTCGCTTCCGCAGACGCGAAAAGAATGTAATAGGATTTTTCCGGGGACATGTGCCTCGGAAAAATCACTTTACAGAGCGCAAACGTGGAAATGGCCGCCCAAAGGGCGGCCATTTATGCGCTGCAGCGCTCTGCAGCCTTTTTCGTTTTGAAGCCATGGCTTCAAAACGATAATCTTATACGTGCCAGATGGTTTCTGCGTAATCGGCGATGGAGCGGTCGGAGGAGAACTTGCCTGCGGAGGCGATGTTCATAAGGCACTTTCTGCCAAAGGCCTCGCGGTCGCGCCAGTCATTGATTGCGCGCTTCTTGGTAACCAGATAGGAAACATAATCAAGAAGCAGATAGTAATGGTCGGGCTTATGATAGCTTGCGCCGTCAACAATGGCGGTGTGGAGCTCTCTGAGTCCGTCATCAGTGGCTACGGTGCCGTCAATCAGAGTGTTAACAACACGGCGGATGCGGTAGTCATTGTCATAAATATCTCTGGAGCGATAGCTGTCCTTAACGCGGTTGATATCGTCGATATTGGCGCCGAAGATATAGTTATTCTCCATGCCGGCCTTTTCAACGATCTCAACGTTTGCACCGTCCAGAGTGCCAAGGGTGACAGCGCCGTTGAGCATGAACTTCATGTTGCCGGTGCCGGATGCCTCGGTGCCTGCAGGAGAAATCTGCTCGGAGATATCAGCGGCAGGAATAATATACTCTGCATAGGAGCAATTATAGTTCTGGACAAAGACCACCTTGATCTTGTCGTTCACATCGGGGTCGTTGTTCACAAGCTTTGCAATGCGGTTAATGTAGCGGATGATGCTCTTGGCTCTGGTATAGCCGGGGGCAGCCTTTGCGCCGAAGATGAAAGCGGTGGGAGTAAAGTCGGGCAGCTTGCCTTCCTTCAGGTCAAAGTAAATGTCCATGATGGAGAAGGCATTGAGAAGCTGGCGCTTATACTCGTGGAGGCGCTTTACCTGTACGTCGAACACGAAGTCGGGGCTCAGGTCGATGCCCTCGCGCTCCTTAATAAGGGCGCAGAGCTGCTTTTTCTTCTCATACTTGATGGAGTTGAAGCGGTCGATCATTTCCTTGTCGATCTTGCCCTTCAGTTCCTCGAGACGATCAAGGTCGGTGAGGAAGCCTTTCCAGCAGTAGTCCTCCAGCATACCGGTAAGCTGAGGATTGCAGAGACCCAGCCAGCGGCGTGGAGTGATGCCGTTGGTAACATTCTTGAAGCGCTCGGGGTAAACGGCATACCAGTCGCGGAAAATGTCATGCTTGATAAGCTCGGAGTGAATCTGAGCAACACCGTTGACGCTGGTGCCCATGTAAACGGAGAGGTTTGCCATGTGAGCGGTGTTGTCCTTGATGATGTAAAGCTGGGGATGCTCGCTCTGGAGGCAGTTATGAATCTTCCAGATGATGTCCACGATCTCAGGCACAACGCTGCTGAGCAGATCGAGAGGCCACTTTTCAAGAGCCTCGCTCATAACGGTGTGGTTGGTGTAGGAGAATACGCGGCGGCTGATATCGAAAGCGGTTTCGAAGGTATAGCCTTCCTTCATCAGCAGACGAACAAGCTCTGCTGCGCTCATGGCAGGGTGAGTGTCGTTCAGCTGGATGGATATAAACTCGGGCAGACGGTTATAGTCAGTGCCATGGTACTCCCGGAAGGAACGGAGAATATCCTGCACGGATGCGCTGGAGAGAACATACTGCTGCTTGATGCGCAGTCTCTTGCCCTCGCGGTTGGAGTCGTTGGGATAAAGGACACGGGTGATATCCTCGGCCTTGTTCTTGGCAGCCAGTGCGCGCTCATACTCCTGTGCGTTGAAGGCATCGAAGTCCAGTTCCTCCTCAGCCTCGCACTGCCAGAGGCGGAGAGTGCCGATATTGTTGTTCTTATATCCGATGACGGGAACGTCATAGGGAACGGCAAGGATGCTGTGGTCGGGGAAATCGATCTTTACAGTATGCTTGTAGCGGCGGTAGGACCAGGGATCGCCGTACTTTGCCCAGTCGTCGGCACTCTGCTTCTGGTTGCCCTCTTCGTCCCAGCTCTGCTTGAAAAGGCCAAAGCGATAACGAAGGCCATAGCCGGTGAGGGGAACTCCGGTGGTAACTGCGGAGTCCATGAAGCAGGCAGCAAGACGGCCGAGACCGCCGTTGCCGAGAGC
>JAZNZM010000176.1:0-10852 GCA_045594965.1 Oscillospiraceae bacterium
CGGCGGGGCAGCGCATGGAACGACCAGCCAGATCAGCAACACAGGTAATAGGAGCATCAGCAGAAGCGAACATCATGCCAGGGTTACCGTAGAGCATGAGAAGCTTGTAGTCGCCCCACTCCTGCTGAATCTCTTCATACTCAGCATAAAGATCCCACAGAGTGTTGGTGGAAACGATAGGATCGCCGAAGCCCTGGAAGGGCAGGTTGATAACGTCAGAGAGGGGGAACTGACCTGCATAATAAGATGTGTAGAGCCAGCCAATATCAACTGCGCCCTCGGCAACCTTGACGCCAATGTCAGTAGCTGCAGACAGGGTGCTGTTGTCATAAAGAGTGATCTTTACGCGGCCATCGGTAACCTCTGCAACCTTGTCGATCCAGCTCTGCATGTAAATAGCATTGGGAGTGGTCTTGGGGTCGTGCATAGAAAGAGTGAACTCATAGACTTCTGCTTCCTTCTCACCGCAGCCTGCAAACAGACCAAGGACAAGAACGAGGATCAGAGCAAGTGCAAGAATCTTTTTCATTAGTTCTTACCTCCATAAATTTTTTGAACGATAATACATCGCTCTTACAGCATGTATATAATACGATTTTACCGTGTAAAAGTCAACGAATAATTATCAATAAGCGATTCGACAATTTAATTAATTCATAAAAGAAAGTTATATCTTTTTATGTAATACGGCAGATACCCCGATTTTTTAACTATATAAAATGTGGCTGAAAAAAGAGGAAGCAGCAAGCTGCTCCCTCTTTTTTTATGCTGTGACAATTCTCACTGCATGCCCTTTTCGTAGGCCTCGATCATCTTCTTGACCATCTGGCCGCCGACAGAACCAGCCTGACGGGAGGTAAGATCGCCGTTGTAACCCTGCTTGAGGTTAACACCAACTTCGGAGGCAGCTTCCATCTTGAAGCGGTCCATAGCCTCGCGAGCATTGGGATTCATGATGCTGTTAGACTTGTTTGCCATGAGTATTAAATCTCCTTTGCAATAATTATCGGACTTTCGTCCCGAGACTATCTTTTGCAAAGGCAGGGTATATATTAGTTGTAATTTTTAGCAGCAAAATGATTCACAGCTTTTCCATAAGCCTGCTTGCCGCCTTAAGCATAAGTCTCTTGGTTCCTACCTTGTCAAAAGCAATTTCAACAAGATGGTCTCCCCCCATAGGAGTCATCGATACTATCATACCGGTACCGAACGAACGGTGATTCACCATATCGCCCTTATTGAATGCAGGCGCTGCTGCTTTCTGAGTGGCTGGAGTAATAACAGGCCTGATATTCTTGTGATGTGTAGGTTTCGGTACATCCTCAAAGCCTCTTGGTTTATCGGAAAAGCCGTAGCCTTTGGGTATGTAGCTCTTTTTAATATGTTCTGCGGGAATCTCTTCAACGAAGCGCGATACTCTGTTTGCGCTGGTTCGTCCGAATATCATACGCTGAGTGGCAGATGTTATATATAGCTTCCTCATGGCTCTTGTAATAGCCACATAGCACAGTCTTCGTTCCTCTTCCATTTCCTCCGGCTCTCCAATCGCTCTCAAGCCGGGGAAGATTCCCTCTTCCGCACCCACAAGGAACACATTTGGAAACTCCAGACCCTTGGCAGAATGTATTGTCATCATTACAACGCAGTCGGATGAACTGTCCATATTATCAAGATCGGTATACAAAGCAACTTCGTCAAGAAAACCGTGAAGGGTGGCATCACCGCTGTCCTTGATGTAGCTGAGAATATTGGACTTCAATTCTTTAACGTTCTCAATTCGGGCATCATTTTCCGGTGTGTTCTTTTCCTGCAATGCTCGAATATATCCCGTGCGCTCTATTATCTCATCATAAAGCATATCTGCAGGTGTATTTTCGCTGAGGGCTCGAAGCTCCTCAATCATATTTGCAAACTGCCTGAGACGAACAGCGCTCCTCTGCAGTTCAGGATACTCGCTTGCTGATTTGACCACTTCAAACAGGCATGTGCCCTTATCCGCTGCTATCTGGATGGCTTTTTCCATACTGGTTGCGCCAATGCCTCTTGCCGGAACATTGATTATTCGAAGCAGCCGAAGGTCGTCAGCCGGGTTCATAACCACATTCAAATAAGCCAGCATATCTTTGACCTCAGCTCTGTCAAAGAACTTTGTGCCGCCGAAAATACGGTAAGGAATACCACGGCGCTTAAAGGCATATTCAAGCTGGTTGGACTGGGCATTCATCCTGTAGAGAACAGCATGATCTCCCCAATTAACACCGCCTGAGAAGTTTTCAAGTATGCGGTCAGCCACATACTGCGCCTCCTCGTTTTCATTTGGCGCCACATGCAAAACAGGAAGATCTCCCATATCAGCGCTTGTCCAAAGCTTCTTGCCCTTTCTGCCCCGGTTGTTGCTTATTACAGCGTTTGCCGCCTCAAGAATATGCCCCGTGCTGCGATAATTCTGCTCAAGCTTTATAACGCGGGCATCCTTATACTGATCCTCGAAATCAAGAATATTCTTTATTGTGGCGCCACGGAACTTATATATACTCTGGTCGTCGTCGCCAACAACACAAATATTTTCATATCCTCCGGCCAATGTGCTTGCAAGAAGGTACTGAAGGTTATTTGTATCCTGATACTCGTCCACGAGTACATACTTAAACTTGCGCTGATAATATTCCCGCACATCCTCATGCTGCTGCAAAAGTAAAACAGTATTGAGAATAAGATCATCAAAGTCCATGGCGTCTGCTTCACGCATTCGTTTATCGTATTCCTTATAAAGCTCTGCGACCTTGGTTTTACGCACATCATAGCTTTTTTTAGCCTGAATATAATATTCTTCCGGCGTAAGCATCTCGTCCTTGGCTTTGCTTATAACAGAAAGTACATAACGGAAGGGAAACATTTTTTCATCCAGGTCAAAGTCCTTGATAATGCGTTTCATGAGGCTCTGGCTATCGGCTGTATCGTAAATAGTGAAGGAGCGGGAAAAGCCGAGTCTGTCCGCGTCACGGCGCAGAATTCGAACGCATGCGGAATGGAAGGTCTGTGCCCAAATATCATTTGCGCCTTCGCCCAAAGCTCTTTCAAGACGGGCTTTTAGCTCACCGGCGGCTTTATTGGTAAAGGTAATTGCAATTATACGCCATGGCTCCACAGGATCAAGAGCGGCCACACGGCGGCTGATATCACCTATGCAGGCATCCATAATCTGAATATCCTCTTCACTGGCAAAATCGGGAATCTCAGTTGAGTCCGAAGCACTGCCATAGCGCATCAGGTTAACTATTCTGTTTATAAGCACAGTTGTCTTACCGCTGCCTGCACCTGCCAGAAGCAGCAGAGGTCCCTCCGTGGTCATAACCGCTCTGCGCTGCTCCGGGTTAAGGTTCATAAAATCATTCTCTATTACCTTACGGCGGGCTGTAAGATATCTGTTTTTAAAATCTTCGTTCATTATTTCTCCTCAATCATTTCTCGAGCATTTCTCCGCATCAATTGCGAGCACAAGCATCAGGGCACACAAGGCATCATCTGGGTTAGCTACATCAATGACATATGTATCGGTCCATTTGAAAAGCTCCTTGCTGACTGTGGCAACATTTCGTCCCATACCGTCAATAATATCATAGTCCCACTCCATAAAGCTGCCTTCAACGTGCCAGCCATTGAAATCAATATTAAACTTAGGACGCAGAAGTGTAAACTCTTTGGATATGCAGCCCATATAGCTGTCGCCGAGATATATTTCAAACTTTGGGAGGAAGGTTAGAATTCTCTCCTTTACCGTTCCGATTTCCCTTCCGGAAAAATCATATATTTTCAGACAGTGACCCCAGGAAAGCTGTCCCTTAACTGTATACAGGCTCTCCCCTGCCTCGTTGTAAATATCATAGCTGTCAAACCAGGAAAACATGCGCTGTTTGAAAAGAAGTTTCATATCTCTACCTCCTTTTTGTTCTCTGGATATTATAGCATAGAAGCCAGAGAAATAAAAGATGTCAAACTTAACACGCTGAACAAAGAAACAGGCGGGGATAATCCCCGCCAATTCTTCAGATGCCACCTTCATCCGCAATTTTATTTATCAGTTCAATTATCTTATCCTCATCGCAGCACAAAAGACACCACAAATAATAGAGGGCAAAAGCCAGGATGCAAAAGAAATATAACCAGAGCAATCCTGAAAAATCGAAATTTCCATCTGCAAAATTAATAATCAGAGGCAATATAAAATATATGGGAATTATCTTTCGATACCATTTTGGAAAACGCCATTTTCCACTAAGCTCCAGATCATCGCCTGTTTCATTCAGCTCAAAATAGAACAGCATTTTTCCACCGGTTTTGAAAAGCTTTTCATTGTCGAAATGGAGCAGCCACATTTCGTCCCCGCTTAGTTTGCCGTAATACCCTGTTTTGCTGCTCTCAAACAAGGTGTCAATACTGAGCTTATCAAATCCCCGGGCCTTGTGTCCCTGCGTGATATGTATGCCAAGACAGCTTATGAATCTTTGCTTACTGCAATTGTAAATCTTTATTTTCACGGCAATCACCTTATTTATTATAAAATGACCTTCTGATATTTACAAGCAAAAAAGCAGGGACAAGCCCTGCTTCATAATTCCGAATATTTCAAATATACTCTCAGCTGCTCAATAGCCTTTCTCTCAAGGCGGGAAACCTGTACCTGACTTACTCCAACGGCGCGACTTGTCTTATCCTGTGTCAGTCCATGGAAATAACGGAGTGAAATTATCATTTGTTCCCGCTCCGGAAGCTTTTTTATGGCTTCATCAAGAGCGAAGCGCTCAATAAGCCGCTCCTCCTGACCATAGTCACCCAGAACATTTTCAAGAGAAAACCCATCATCACCGTTTTCGTACTGCAATGACTGAGTTGGACCTGTAGCTGTCTCAGCAGATGCTATATCTTCAGGACAAAGTCCTGTCGCCTCTGAAATCTCACCGATGCTTGGATCCCGACCAAGGCGCTGCTCCAGCTCATTTCGTGCATTCCTTATTCTCTGCGCCTGCTCTTTGAGTCCGCGGCTCACCTTTATTGTTCCGTCATCTCTTAAAAATCGGCGTATTTCTCCACTGATTTTGGGTACGGCATATGTTGAAAACTGCGTGCCATATTCTGCGTCAAAACCCTGTATAGCCTTAATAAATCCGATACATCCAATTTGAAAAAGGTCTTCAGGATCAACACCTCTTCCGAAGAAATGACGTGCCACACTCCAAATAAGACCCGAATTATCCTCGAGCAGCTTTTCCGATGCCGTGCTGTCTCCTCTTTTTACACGGTCTATAAGAAGAAGAGTATCTGCAAGGCTCATTTTTTTGCCCTGATCTTTCTACGCATGGTTACAGTAGTGCCTTTACCGGGACGGGAGGACACCTTCATTTTGTCCATAAAGCTGTCCATTATGGTAAAGCCCATGCCGGAGCGATCCTCTCCCCCTGTGGTGTAAAGTGGCTCCATGGCTTTTTTTATATCGTCAATGCCCTTTCCCCTGTCTTTTACCGCAATCTCCAATATATCATCATCAATAATTCTGAGCTTAATGTATATGCATCCGATTTTATCCGGATAAGCATGTACAACTGCATTTGTTACTGCCTCGCTAACAGCGGTTTTTATATCGCCAAGTTCATCTATCGTGGGATCAAGCTGAGCTGCAAAAGCAGCCACAGAAGCCCTTGCAAATGCCTCATTGCTGCTCTTGGCGGGAAGCTCGATTTTAACATAGTTCCTGCTTTTCATTTTAAACCTCCTTGCTCAGTGATACATTTACAATTCTGTCAATTCCCGATGCATCAATAACCCGCAAGGGCTGACTTTCCGCGTTCTCCACCCAAGCTCTGCCACCGCGCTGGCTCATCCTTCGATGAATTTTCAAAATAAGTGCAATCCCAGAGGAGTCCATAAAACTGAGCTTGGATAACTCAATAATGCAATCTCTTGGCATAAACTCATCTATTAACTTGTCTATGAGCTCCATTGAGTTCTTTACACCGTGATGGTCAAGCTCACCCTGCAGATACAGAGTAAGGCGCCCTTCCTTGTATGCGGAAAAGATTTTCATTTCCCATACTTCCTTTCCTTGTTTTCAGTATATGTATGCCTCAATTGTACCTATTAGCTCATGAAAATAGTGTCAAATTATGATTTCGCCCTGTTCAAACAGGCATATTTCTGGTATATTTTTTTACGGAGGCGATTTACTATGAAAAAACTTGGTATACTTGGCGGCATGGGCCCCCTTGCAACCTGCGATCTTTTCAGAAAAGTTGTGGAAAACACTAAGGCAGGCTGCGACAATGACCATATACATATAATTATTGACAATAACTCCGCTATTCCCGACCGCACTGCCGCGATTCTTAAGGGCGGTAAGGATCCTCTGCCCCAAATGCGCGAGAGCCTGCAGCGTCTTACCGATGCCGGTGCTGATGTTATTATTATGGGCTGCAATACCGCCCACTATTTCTATGACGCACTTGGCGAGGGCTGCACCGTGGAGCGGCTTAATATGCTATATGAAACCATGGCATATCTTAAGACTAAGGGCATAAAAAAAGCCGGCCTTCTGGCCAGCAGCGGAACCGTTGAAAGCGGAATATATGCCCGTGCAGCGGAAAAATTCGGCGTGGAACTTCTGACTCCCGAAGGCAAAGCACAGGAAGCCGTTATGGGCGTTATTTATGACGGTGTAAAAGCGGGTATTGCTGATTATGATACAAGCGCTTTTGAAGCCGTTGTGGCAGAGCTTACGTCCAAGGGCGCAGAAACCATGATTCTGGGATGCACCGAACTTCCCCTTGCAATGAATATGTATAAGCTGAACTACCCTGCCGCTGATCCCACCCTTATCCTTGCAAAGGCCGCAATAAAAGCCTGCGGATATGAGGTGAAATAGGGATGAAAAAAAAGCCGCCAAAACAAATCACCGTCAGGCTTTCCCATTCGCACACTGCAGTTGCCCTTATTATTCTCGTCTTTTCTCTTGTATGCGGAGTCGCACTCATAGAAAAGCCTTTCACGGCTATTCAAATTCTTAACTTTCTTCCCTCTGTATTCCCCATTACATTGCTCTTCATTTTTCTCAAATGGTCCATAATTCTTGATGTGAAAACAATTACTGTTCAAAGGGTTTTCTTCAGAAAAACATTCCCTTACTCCCAGCTTAAAATAGCATTGATAAAAAAATATTCCGGCTACAGCAATATTGAATGTATTGATCTGATCTTTGCGAACAGAAAAAGAGTGACTATACCTTCCACCTGCCGAAACTACAAAGCTTTTAAGAATGAACTGCTAAAACACACTACCGTCACAAAATTATAATAAAGAAGCACCTGAGAATTAATCAGGTGCTTCTTATTTTCAAGCAAAAAGCTCACAAGCAAGCTTCATGCGCTCAGATATTTTAACTCCGAAGGGACAGCGGCTCTCGCAGTCCCGGCAGGCTATGCAGGCAGACGCGGCCGGCTCAAGAAGTCTGTAGTGGTCTCTGATGGAAGACGGAACCTCCGGCTGCATTGTGGCAAGATCATAGAGCTTGTTGACCATGGCAATATCAATATTCATGGGGCAGGGCTTGCAGTGACCGCAGTAAGTACATTGACCGTGGTATGCATGAGAAGGAGCAGACGCGAGAATACTGGCGTAGTCCAGCTCCTCAGCGGATGCGGAAGAGTAATACGCGGCTTCGTCAATTTGCTTCGTATTATCGAATCCAACCATTACGGAAGCCACCATTGGACGGGTAAGGCAATAATGCAGACACTGCACGGGACTGAGTGCCACACCAAAAGGAGATGCCTCTGCCTTAAGGAGTCTGCCGCCGGCATATCCTTTCATTACTGTGATACCTACATCGTTCTCTTCACAAAGCCGGTAAAGCTCCATACGCTCAGGAGTAATGCCATCAACGGCTGTATCATAGCTCTCCCCGAAATATACCTCCACATCCTCCGCTCCCGGAAGCATATCAAAAGCGGGATTTATTGAAAACATTATCATTTCAATAAATCCGCTTTTTGCCGCAAGTTGGGCAATAGCCGGATTATGTGTGCTTAGTCCTATATGACGAATACTGCCATTATTCTTAAGCTCCATTACATACTTCAGAAACTCTCCGTTGATAATATTGTTCCAGTCATCCTCGGCATCAACATAATGTATCATACCAAGGTCTATATAGTCGGTGCCAAAGCGCGTCAACATATCACGAAAGGCCTCTTTAGTCTTATCAATATCACGGCTTCTGACATACTGTCCGTCCTGCCATGTGGAACCGATGTGGCCCTGAATATACCACTTATCCCGGCTTCCCTTTATACCCTGACCAATTTTACTGCGAACATTCGGTTCGCTCATCCAGCAGTCAAGAATATTGATGCCGCATTTTTCGCAGTGCTTTATTATCTCAACGCACTCCTCAGCGGTATGACGTTCGAGCCATTCTCCCCCAAGGCCGATTTCGCTGACAACCAGCCCGGTTTTGCCAAGTCTTCTGTAATTCATAAATTTGCTCCTTATTCCATACAAAGAAAGACCACCTTGCGGCGGTCCTTCTCTTTTGTTTTAGCTTTGTTTTAGCCAAGCTGCTTGAGGCTTTCCTGAAGATTCTCAATGAGAGCTTCAAGCTTTGCCTTCTTTTCTCTCTCGGCATTAACAACAGCCTCGGGAGCGCGGGAGACAAAGTTCTGATTGCTGAGCTTTGCATTCTGGCCTGCAAGCTGCTTTTCAGCATTTGCAAGCTCCTTATTTATGCGTGCTCTTTCCTTCTCGAAGTCAACAAGGTCGGCCATGGGCATGAACATGCGGGCGTCATCGGTGACAACGCTGACCATACCGTCAGTTGATGCAGGAACCGCCTTGGCAACGGAAACCTCATTTGCGTAGGCCAGTTTGCAGATAAAGGCTTCACCGTTTTTGTAAGCCTCACCGTTTTCGGTAACAATAATAAGATGGCTCTTTCTGGAGGGAGGAACATTCATCTCGGCGCGGCGTGCGCGGATAGCCTTAATGGCATCCATAACCATTTCGAAAGCAGCCTCATCGGCAGTGAAGTTCAGTTCCTCACTGAACTCAGGGAACTTGGAAACTATAAGTGCTTCTCCTTCATGGGGAATTGCCTGCCAGATTTCTTCGGTGATGAAGGGCATAAAGGGATGCAGCAGCTCAAGAATTCTGGTAAGGACATAAAGAAGAACCTTCTGTGCGCCTATTTTGGCATTTTCATCATCGCCGTTGAGTCTGGGTTTGGTAAGCTCAATGTACCAATCACAGAAGTCGTCCCAGATGAAGGAATAAATCTTTGCAGAAGCAACACCAAGCTCATACTTATCCATGTTATCGCAAACTTCGCTGATAACAGTATTCAGCTTGGAGAGTATCCACTTATCCTCAAGCTCAAGCTTTTCAGGCAGTTCGTTTTTATCAATGGTGAGATTCATCATCACGAAACGGCTGGCATTCCAAATCTTGTTGCAGAAATTGCGCATAGCCTCGGTCTTTTCAACAAAGAAACGGGTGTCGTTTCCGGGGCTGTTGCCGGTGATGAGGTTGAAGCGCAGAGCGTCGGCACCGTATTTTTCGGCCATCTCAAGAGGATCTATACCGTTGCCAAGGCTCTTGCTCATTTTGCGTCCCTTGTCATCGCGGACAAGACCGTGAATGAGAACAGTATCAAAGGGACGGTTGTGCATATGCTCAAGACCGGAGGTAATCATTCGGGATACCCAGAAGGTGATTATATCATAGCCGGTGACCAGAACACTTGTGGGATACCAATAATCAAGCTCAGGAGTCTTTTCAGGCCATCCCATGGTGGAGAAAGGCCAGAGAGCGGAGCTGAACCATGTATCCAGAACATCTTCATCGCGGGTGATGTCCTTGCTGCCGCAGTGAGCGCACTCAGTGGCGTCTTCACGGGAAACGGTTATCTTTCCGCAATCAGCGCAGTACCAGGCAGGAATCTGATGACCCCACCAGAGCTGACGGGAGATGCACCAGTCATGGAGATTCTCCATCCAGTTCATATAGTTCTTGGTAAAACGCTCGGGGACAAACTTCGTCTCTCCGTCCTTAACGGAACGGATTGCTTCCTTTGCAAGGGGGCCCATCTTAACAAACCACTGGGGGCTGGTGAGAGGCTCAACAGTAGTACCGCAGCGGTAGCAAGTGCTTACATTATGGTCATAGTCCTCAACCTTCAGCAGATAGCCCTGCTCCTCAAGGTCGGAAACAATAGCCTTGCGTGCCTCATAACGGTCAAGACCGTCATACTTGCCGCCGTTAATGATCTTAGCATCCTCATCAATAACAAGAATCTGTTCAAGACCGTGGCGAATGCCGGCCTCATAGTCATTAGGGTCGTGACAGGGAGTAAGCTTAACAGCGCCGGTACCGAAGCCAAGCTCAACGAAATCGTCGGCCACAACGGGAATCTCGCGGCCAACCAGAGGCAGAACAACAGTTTTACCCACCATATCGGCATAACGCTCATCCTCGGGATGAACAGCAACGCCGCTGTCGCCCAACATAGTCTCAGGACGGGTGGTCGCAACAACCAGATATTCCTCAGAGTCCTTGATGGGGTACTTGATATGCCAGAGATGACCGGGCTGAGCCTTGAACTCAACTTCAGCATCTGAAAGTGCAGTGCGGCAATGGGGGCACCAGTTGATTATACGGCTGCCCTTATAAATGAGTCCCTTTTCATAAAGGGAGACAAACACTTCGCGAACGGCCTTGGAGCAGCCTTCATCCATGGTAAGGCGCTGGCGGTCCCAGTCGCAGGAAGTACCCAACACCTTCTGCTGCTCAACAATACGGTTGCCGTACT